>JAFRVI010000055.1 GCA_017438525.1 Clostridia bacterium | reverse complement strand
GCCACACGGCTGTAGCTGCTGCTGTGGACGAGCTTGAAGGTCATATTGACGTTGAGGAACGACGGGTGAAAATAGACCGCGTCGCATTTCAGCCCGCGCTTTTTTATCAGCCGCGGGCTCTCGCGTTCGTCGAAGCAGACGAAGCAGGGGCCCGCCGCTTCAAACGATCTGTTCCCCACGCGGAAACGCGCCGCGCCTTCGCGCACGATAAGAAGCAGGAAACAATTATCCTTTATGTCAAGGTCTTTCAGCGTATCGTCCTTCACGCACTGCACCGGCGCAAGCTTTCCGACGTCGTATTCGCGGCCTATGGTCTGCGGTATCATATTGCCCCTCCGTTCGTTTTATTTCGCGTGCCGTTGTGTTCATTATAGTTTATGTTTCGATATAATTCAATCGGTTTTACGCAAAAACTGAAGCGCGGATAACAAAAACTGAAGGAGAGATAATTAAAAGCCCGCTGCGCAGACAACGAAGGCGCGGCTTCGCCGCCGGACGAGCGATGCTCGTCCCTACGGTTTCGGCAGCCGACAACCCCTCAGTCTCGCCCTGCCGCGCAGGCCTCGACGGCTCTCCTTGCACATGGGAGCCGCGGGCGCCGACTCCGTCGGCGGTGATATTATCGCTGACGCGATAGTGATATTGCCGCTTTGCGCGGCAGTTATATTTGCCCTTCGGGCAAGTGATATTGCCGCTTGCGCGGCAGTTTTCACTCCCTCCGTCATTTTTTGCGAGCAAAAAATGACACCTCCCTCGTCTGAGGGAGGTGCCCGAAGCTGTGCGTTATTTTATTACTTCGCGTAGACCTTTTTGAGCCGGACGAAGCGCGGGAGGCCGTCTTCCTTCGGGAGCTTGGTTTCGCCCTGGATCAGCGGGAGCGCGTACTCGACGAACTTTTCGTTCAGGCCGTCCTTTGTCTCGTTGAGCCAGTCGAGCGGTACCTTCTTCTCGGCGTTCGCGACCTCGGTCAGACCGAAGAGCTTGATGTTGCACTTATACTGACCGTTCTCATAGCTGCGCTCGAAGCCGACCATGCGGTCGGTCGTGCCGGCGACGGCGTATTCCACCGCGGCCTTGCCGGCGGCGAAGGACTCGTCGATGTCGGTCTGGGAGGCGCAGTGCGCGGCGCAGCGCTGCAGCAGCGAAAGCTCGATGCCGCGTACCTTCGCGCCCGTGCGCGCCTTGGCGGCGTTCGCGAGGAAGGAGGCGAGGCCGCCCAGCTGCGAGTGGCCGAAGCTGTCTTTGGCGAGGTTTTCCGCGCCGTATTCGGAGATGTATTTGCCGTTCTTATCCTTGATGCCTTCGGAAACGACGGCGATGCACTTGCCGTTCTTCTTGTAGATCTCCTCGACCTTGTCGAGGAAGGCGTCGAGGTCGAAGTCGACTTCCGGCAGGTAGATGAGGTCCGCGCCGTTGCCCTTGTAGTTCGCGAGGGAGGCGGCGGCGGTCAGCCAGCCGGCGTTTCTGCCCATCGCCTCGATGACGGTGATCATGCCGGTGTCGTAAACGCGGGCGTCGCGATAGATCTCCATAACGGAGGTGGCTATGTACTTCGCCGCGGAGGCGTAGCCGGGGCAGTGATCGGTGCCGGCGAGGTCGTTGTCGATCGTCTTCGGGATGCCCATGACTCTGCATTCCCAGCCGGATTTCGCCATATACTTGGATATCTTGTTGCAGGTATCCATGGAGTCGTTGCCGCCGTTATAGAAGAAATAGCGGACGTTGTACTTCTTGAATATCTCGAGGATGCGCTTGTAGTCGGTGTCGTCGTCTTCTGCGTTCTTCAGCTTGTAGCGGCAGCTGCCGAGCGCGGAAGAGGGGGTGTATTTCATATACTCCAGCTCCTTCGGGTCCTCCTTGCCCATGTCGAGAAGCTTGTCGTCGAGCACGCCCTTGATGCCGTGCTCCGCGCCGTAGACGGCGGTGATGCACTCGGTCTCGAGCGCGGTCTTGATCGCGCCGTACGCGCTGGCGTTGATGACGGAAGTCGGTCCGCCGGACTGGCCTATGATGCAGGCGCCTTTGAGTTCACTCATTGTTTTTCCCTCCGTTTTTGCGAATTTTTACAACCGATACATTATACAACCGATATGCGTTTTGTGTCAAGCGGAAACGGGGGATTTTCGCGGAATAACGCCCTTTTCGGCGCTTCGGTGAAGAAAAAAACGCAAAAAAAGTTCAATTTTATTCAATTTGCATATTCCTTTTTTATTAAAAACGTGATATAATTGTGATACAAAAGTGAAAGTGTGGGGAATTATAATCTTTTCCGGAAAGGATGTGGAGAAATGTTCAGCCGGGGCGAAACCGTGATTTACGGCGTCAACGGAGTCTGCCGTATCGACGGTATAACGCAAATGGATATCACGGGCGAGAAGAAGGATTATTACGTCCTTAAGCCCGTCTTTAACGGACGCTCCACCCTTTTCGTGCCGACGGATAACGAGAAGCTCGTCGGCAGGATGCGCCCGCTTATTACCGAAGCCGGAATCAAGACGCTCGCGAAGAAGTTCCCCTCCATCGAGCCGCTCTGGATCGAGGACGAGGACGAGCGCAAGGCACGCTGCGCCGCCGCGCTTGCGGATAACGACCGCGAGACCGCCCTCGCGCTGATAAAGGCGATACGCGTACACCGCGACAGGCAGTTCGACATCGGCAAGAAGCTCCACGTCGGCGACGAGCGCTTTTTGAAGGACGCCGAGAAGCTGCTGCGCGAGGAGGCGTCGTTTGTGCTCGACAAGCCCTTCGACCGCGTGCTCCCCTTCCTCGAGGAGAAGGCAAAGGCGGTATAGCTTCGCGGCGCAGACAGGTCGAGCGGTGCGCCGTAGGGGCGATCTTGATCGCCCGCGAAATCACGCAGCCGGCAACCGACGGAATGCGGCTTCGCCGCTGTCATCCTGAGCGGAGCAGCCAACGGCTGCGAAGCCGAAGGATCTTAAAGACGAGGCATTCTTGAATAATAAAGTGTGCGGTAGAAAGCGAACGGTCATATCCGTTTTCGACTGCACGCTTTTTGTTTTATACGTCCGTTACCGACAAGATCCTTCGACTCGCTTCGCTCGCTCAGGATGACAGGCGCCGCTTCGCGGCGACACCTCATCCGTCTTGCCGTCGTTTCACGTCGGCAAGCCACCTTCCCCTCAAGGGGAAGGCTTATAGAGTTCCTGCGCCTCAGGCGCCTACGGCGCCGGCAGCGCAAACACGCCCCGCAGCAGCACCGAAAGCGCAAGGCGTTTCAGCGGCGGGAGCGTATCGAGAATGATATCGGCCGCGGCGACTACGGTCTCCGCGGTTTTTTCGTCCATGCTTTCGCCGATGCGGGGCGCGGAGTCCAGCGCCTTCACCGCTTCGCCGAGCGTCTGCTCGACGCTCTCCGCGAGGCCGGCCTCCTGCTTCAGACAGAGCGCGCAGGCGGCGCCTCCGAGCAGGACGGCGGATATGACGAACGCCGCGAGGAACACGGCTGCGTTTCTTTTCGTTTCGGTCTCTCCTTACTTTTTCAGAACGTCCAGCATCACCTTGCCCATCAGCTCGGCGGAGTACAGCGCCTCGTCGAGCGTGTTGACGTCGCTGCCGACCTCGAAGAGCAGCGAGCCGGAGGTGAAATGCATATTGTAGCGCGCGGCGGCGACGTTAAGCGGACGGAGCAGGCCGGGGTACATACGGTCGCCCGCGTACTGCAGCGCCGCGGCGAAGCCGAGGTTTTCGCGCCAGGTGTCGAAGGTCAGTCCGCCCTTGTCGGTGCCGCTGATTATCATTATCTGCGCCGCCTTTTTGCCGTCGACGAGCACGGTCGGCTTGACGCGCGTGCCGTCGTCCTTCCAGATCGCGTCGCGGTGGACGTCGACGACGATCTTAATCGACGGGTACTGCTCGAGGTATGACTTTATGCTTTTCGCGGCGCGGTCGTAGGAATGCGAATACGCCGGGTGGTCGTGGAAGGAGGTGTCGTGAAGGCACTTCACGCCGCCCGCTTCGAGCGCGGCGATGAGCTTTTCGCCGACCGCGACCATGTTTTCGTCCGGCGAGGTGCTGCGCCGCGCGGAGGAACCGTTGACGCCGGGCGCTTCGGCGGGCAGGTACGCCTCCGTCGCGTGAGTGTGGACGATAAGCACCTGCGGCTCGTCGGTTTCCGCGAGCTTGAAGGCGGGGCCGGCGGTGACGAAGTCGTTTATGTCTATATTATAATCCGTGCGGTTTGAAAAATGCACCTTGGAGGAGTCGTTTTCGCTCGTGCCGCGCAGGATGCTCATTTCGCGAACGGCGTGCTCGTAGGAGCCGGCGTCGGCGTTCGCGGGCGCGATCGCCTCAGTCTGCACGGCGGGCGGCTCGGGCGGCAGCGTGGTCTCCTCGTAGCCCTGCGCCGGCGACGGCTCGCGCGGCTCGTCCGAAGGCGCGGAAAGCGGAGCAGCCGTCAGCAGCAGCTCCGCGATTATCGGCTCGCCCGTGTTTTTCGCCGCCGCGGTCAGCGCGATCAGCGCCAGCAGCAGCGTCGGTATTATCGATAGCAGTTTGGTCGTTTTCATCGTCTTCATACCGCATTCTATGCGGACGGAAGGGCGAATATGCAACAAAAAAGAGCAGGCGCGGGGCTTGCTCTTTTTTATATTCACTTTCCGAAACCGTCAATCGTCGTCGTCATCCCATGATGATGTAATATGTATCTCTCCGGTCTCCATATCCATAGCCATATTGTCCCCCATCCGCATCATCATATCGCCGTCGGAATTAAAGCGCATATCGCCCGAGCCGAAGATGAATTCCCCGTCGTCATAATCAAATATCGGTCCGCCCATTTTTTACGCCTCCTTCAGTATTATCGCATATTATATCATGAGACGCCTTAAATATCAATAGTTTAATAAGAAAACCGCCGTCAATGACGGCGGTTTTCGGCGGATAATTCAATTACATCTGGCTTCTGTAAAGCTCCGCGATCTCGGCGACGCTGGTTTCGCGCGGATTGCCGGGGCGGCAGGCGTCCGCGTAGGCGGACTCGGAGAGGAACGCGACGTCCTCCTCCTTCAGAATGCCCTGGAGGTTCGCGGGGATGCCGACGTCCTGCGAGAGCTTGCGGACCGCCGCGATAGTCGCGTCCGCCGCTTCCGCGTCGCACATCGTGTCGATGCCCTCGACGCACATCGCCCTGCCTATGGCGCGGTAGCGCTCGCCGCTGACGGTCTTGTTGTACTCAAGGCCGACGGGCAGCAGGATCGCGCAGGCGACGCCGTGCGGCGTGTCGTAAAGCGCGGAAAGTCCGTGCGCCATGCTGTGAACGATGCCGAGTCCGACGTTCGAGAAGCCCATGCCGGCGATATACTGGCCGAGCGCCATGCCTTCCCTGCCCTCGGGGGTGTTCGCGACGGCGCCGCGGAGGTTCGCGGATATCAGACGGATCGCTTCGAGGTGGAACATGTCGCTTATCGCGCAGTGTCCCTTCGTGATGTAGCCCTCGATGGCGTGGGTGAGCGCGTCCATACCGGTCGCGGCGGTCAGGCCCTTAGGCATAGTCGCCATCATATCGGGATCGACTACGGCGATCTCGGGGATGTCGTTGACGTCGACGCAGACGAACTTGCGCTTTTTCTCAACGTCGGTGATGACGTAGTTGATGGTGACCTCGGCGGCGGTGCCGGCGGTCGTCGGGACGGCGATGGTGAAGACGGCGTGGCGCTTCGTCGGCGCGACGCCTTCGAGCGAACGGACGTCCGCGAACTCGGGGTTGGCGACGATGACGCCGATCGCCTTGGCGGTATCCATACTCGAGCCGCCGCCGATGGCGATTATGCAGTCCGCGCCGGACGCCTTGAACGCCTCGACTCCGCCGACGACGTTTTCTATCGTGGGGTTGGGCTTGATGTCGCTGTAAACGGCGTAGGCGAAGCCGGCCTTTTCGAGCAGGTCGGTCACCTTCGCGGTCACGCCGAACTTCAGCAGGTCTGCGTCGGACGTGACGAACGCTTTTTTGAAGCCTCTCGAGGTCAGCTCGGGGACGATGTTTTCGATCGCGCCGTGTCCGTGGTAGGAGATCGTGTTGAGAACTATTCTGTTTGCCATGTGCCATTCCTCCGTTGCATTTTGTTATAATTATTTGCTTTTATTTCACCTGTAATTCGCGTGCGGGACGCTACTTCTTCCGTTTCGGCCCGGGGAGCTCGCGCACGAGCGCTTCAACGGCGCGGCGGACGAGTTCCGCGCCGGCGCCGGAGAAGTCGAGCTGCTCCTTCGCGCCCTCGTAAGGGACGGCGCGGCGCACGCCTGATTCAGATTCCGCAAGGATGCGTTCCGCGGCCGGCGTACCTTTTAGCAGCAGGCGGTTGTCGTAAACGCCGCCGATCAGCTTTCCGCCGACGTAGATCATATATTCGCCCATCATCTGCTTATACGTTACGTCCTCAAGCCCGCACAGCATCGCGAGCGCGCGGTCGAGGTTTTCTTTTTTCGACGGCATTGTGTGCTCCCCTTCCTGTCATCGCCCGCCCGCGCGGGCGTTTTTATCCGCATATCACTCTTCTCGCTTCGTTCAGCTGCTCCTCCGTCGGAACGAAAGACGCGCTGCCGTTATCCGGCATCCCGACGCTCTCCGCCTTCGAGCCGCCGAAGGCGTGATACGGAAGGACGTCCGCGCCTTCGCAGCTGCGGAGCTCGGCGGCGATCTCCGCGACGCGCCCGTAATGCGCCGCATCCGTGTTGACGCCGGCTACGAGTATGCAGCGCAGTCTTATGCGCGCACCGGCGGCGTCGGCGGCGTAAAGATGCGCCAGTATCGCTTCGTTCGACGCCCCCGTGTATCGCTCGTGCCTGCGGGCGTCGGTATCCTTCACGTCCCACAGGAACAGGTCGACGTAAGGCAGCGCGGCGGTAACGTCAAAGTAACCGCAGGTCTCGACCGCGACGTTCAGCCCCTCGGCCTTCAGCCGCTTCACGAGTTCAAGCGTGCCGGACTGCGCGAACGGCTCTCCGCCGGAGAGCGTCACGCCTCCCTTTTCGCCGTAGAAGGCGGCGTCCTTTTTCACCTCGCGGACGATCTCCTCTATGCTCATATCCGAGCCGCACACGCGCAGCGCGGACGTCGGGCATTCCGCGGCGCACCTGCCGCACGCGACGCAGCGGCGACGGTCGAGCGTATGCCCCTCCGCGCCGAAGGCGTGTGCTCCGTTTTCGCACACGGCGCAGGCGCGGCATCCGACGCACCTGTTTTTGAAATATAGAAGCTCCTTTTCGCTCCGCTGCATTTCGGGATTGTGGCACCAGACGCACCGCAGCGGACAGCCTTTCAGAAAGACCGTCGTCCGCACGCCGGGGCCGTCGCGCATACAAAAGCGCTGTATTTCCGCTACTCTGACCGTCGGTTCATTTGCCGCTTTCATTCTGACTTATCACCATATCCTGCCACTCTTTGTTGAGGGTCACGAATCTCGCGTTCCAGCCGGATACGCGGACGGAAAGCCCGGTATAATCCTCCGGACGTCTCTGCGCCTCGCGCAGCACCGCGGCGTCGACGACGTCGGGCTGCATAAAGAACCCGCCCGACTTCACGAATCCGCGCAGAAGCGAAACGAGCGCGTCGAGCCCTTCGCCGCCCTTCGTGACAGAGGGCAGCAGTTTTATATCGAGCGCCGCGCCGACCGGGAGCTTCGCGAGCGGGCACTTGCAGTAGGAGCGTATTATCGCCGTCGCGCCCTCCCTGTCGCTGCCCGGCGTCGGCGAAGCGTTCGCCGCGAGCACTTCCCCGCGCCTTCTGCCGCTCGGGCACGCGAGCCGCTGCTCCGACCACTCGAGCTGGCGCCCGAAGGTGCTCACGCCGCCGGGGAAGCTGTAGCCGCTTCTGCCGTCAAGCGACGCGCAAAGCTCCGCGAAGTCCGAGAGCAGACGCACGCAGAGCAGGTCGACTTCGTCGCTGTCGTTGCCGTAGTAGGCGTATTTGTTCAGCGCGTACTGCCGCAGGGGCTCCGCGCCCTCCCAGTTTTCGCGCAGGACGCTCATAAGCCCGCCGAACGTTGCTTTCTTATCATCAAAAACGAGTTTCTTTATCGCATACAGACTGTTGACCGTGTCGGCAAGACCGCCGATATGCGGCGAAACGACGTTATACGCCGGACCGCCCTCGAGGTAGGAAAGCCCCTTTTCGACGCAGCCGCGCTCGAAAAGCGAGACGACTGTGCAGGGGATCGCGCGTTTCCATATCCAGCCGTCGGTGCCGCGGCGGTCCATGTTATAGGTCAGCGCGTCCGAGAGTATCCCCTCCAGCAGATCGCGCAGGTCGGACAGGTACGCGCCGTAAAGCTCGGCGAAGCTGCCGAACACGGCGGAGCCGTCGTAGCTTTTCAGCGTCTTCTCCTGCAAAAGCCTCAGGGAGTCGAAGGGAACGTATCTGAAGTAGGTTTTGCCCGGCGCCTGCACCTCCCAGCAGCCGTCGTTCGCGAAGCCGCGCGCTTCGCGCAGAGGATAGCCGTATGCGGTCATCGCCTCTATTACCTTTTCTTCGTTGTACGCGGCGAGCGTGCCGCCGCCAAAACGCATCACTTCCGCGACGCGGCGAAGCAGTTTTTCGTCGCTTTTCGAATTGAGGCGCACGGTCGTCGGGAAATCGCTTATCCCGAGCTCTTCTATGATATCGAGGATCAGATACGTTACCTCATTGGTCGCGTCTTCCCCGTTCCCGTCCACGCCGGATATTACGAGGTTCTGGTAATGCTGCGCGTCGCCGGAAACGTAATTGCCTCCGCATATCCACTCGCAGCCCTTTATAAAGAAATGCGCGAGTATCTCCCGCGCGCGGTCGAGCGTTATCGCGCCGCTTTCGAGGTCGCGTTTCAGATACGGGCCGAGCAGTACGTCGAGCCGGCCGATGCCCGGCCAGTTCCCGCACAGACGCAGGAACGCGAAGGCGAACCACACGCTCTGCACCGCCTGGTGAAACGTCCGCGCGGGTCTGTGCGGAACGACGAGCAGGTTTTCGTAATTCTCCGCAAGCCCCGCTTCGCGAAGCGCGTTCAGATAGCGTTTATGCCATATATCGAAGCTGTCGAGGCAGCTGACGCAGCTTCTCGCGAACTCCTCCCTTTCGGTGCCGCGGTATTCTTCCGACGCCTTCTCCGCCTTCGCCCTGACGGCGTCGAGCCCCTCGCGGACGACCGAGAAGAAATCCACCGTGAGATGGCTTATGCTCTGACAGACCGGCTCGCCGCCGAAGTACGCAGGCACGACGTGGCCTATCGCCGCGCCGAGCGTCGCCGCGCCGCTGACGAGTTCGCCTTCGCATATGCGTATCGGCGCGCTTTCCGCGATCCTTCTGACGGCGGCGTCGTACTTTCCGCAGGGCGAAAGAGCGTCGAAGCCTTCGATATCGTCGAGCGTGACAAAGGGCGTCTTCTTCGCGTCGAGCCCGTATTTGCAGCCGAGCGATCCGGCGGCAAAGCGGCGCGTCGCGTCACTGAGCCTTTTCGGACGCGGTATTCCGTTTATCGATGCGAATTCCATTCTTTCACCCTGTCCGGCGGTCCCGACCGCCCTTGTTTTACGCTTTGATTATACCATATCCCGCCCGCGAATGCAACGGCGGGACATAAAAAATACGCACACCGCGGGGGTGTGCGTATCGCTTTATACGCTTTTATGCGAGCGTAAGAGCCCTTTCCTTCAACTTGCGCTTGCGCTCGTACATAATGCGGTCGGCGCGCTCGAAGATCGTGTTGTAGTCGTTATCGCTGCCGGGAATATAATCGCTCATACCGCTCGAAACGACCACAAGGCCCTGCTCCTGATTCGCCTCGACCTTTTTATCGAAGTCCGCGAGCAGCTCCTCGCGGTGGCGGTAATCCTCGCCCGTGAGGAACGCCACGAATTCGTCGCCGCCGATACGGTAGACCGGACTGCGCTTGAACTGATCGCAGATAAGGCGGCAGGCGCTCTCTATGTATCTGTCTCCCGCGTCGTGTCCTTCGGTGTCGTTCACCGTCTTCAGGCCGTTGAGGTCGAAGATGACCACCGCGAACTCGTTCAGTTCGCCGGCGTCGATACGTCTGTCGATTTCCGCCTTTTCTTCGGCGTAGGCGTGCGGGTTTTTGACGCCCGTGAGCGAATCGGTGTACGCCTTATGCTTCGCGCTGCCGAGCTCGCGGGTATACGCCCTTCTTTCGTCCTCGATTATGAACGCGTGGATGAGGCAGGTGGTTATCAGGCATCCGACGGCGTAGAACGGGAACAGCGGAAAAAGCGTCTGCAATATCACGAACACCACCATAACGATGCCGGAAAAGCCGATCGTGCGGTGATGCCGACGCGCCTTGCCCTTCGATTTAGCCGCCACGGCGAGCGAGTAGGCAGACGTGGTGAGGAACAGCGCGATCTGGATCCCGAGCGTGACGTACCTCGCGCTGCCGGGATGATAAACGCCGCTTTCGTCGAAGCAGAAAACTATCGGATACAGGAAGTTCAGCGCCAGCGTTACAATCGCGTAAAGCAGTATCGCCCAGCCGACGTATTTCAGCACCCTGCTGAAAAGATTGTTGTTGCCGAGATATTCAACGACGTAACGCGTCCACAGCAGCAGCGACACGACCATGGCGACAAAGTAGATTATCGTATCCGCATAGGTGAGCGCGGTAAGATTCCATCCGTACAGCAGCCCCCAGAGAAGATCCGAGATATAGTAAACGAGAACGCTCATCAAAAAGCGCTTGTATATGATCTTTGAAGCTGCATCATTCGCCTTTTTGCTCGCCCTCATCACGTTGTGGTTGATTATCAGCGTGATGATTATCGCGAGCGCGGCGAAACTCGAATAATACATTTATTATTCTTCTTTCATTGCGTTTTCGCGCGGTATGCGCGCCGTAATACGCTTTAATTTTATCTCAAAAAACCGATACTGTCAATACGTTCGGCGCAAAGGGCGCAAAACGCGCGTTATTCCCCGAGCATCGAACGGATCGCCATATCCGCCAGGGCCTCCATACCGTCGGCGTCGGGGTGGGTTCCGTCTACGGAGGCGTAGGGCGTATGGAAGGCGTAAAAGTCGATAAGGCGGACCTTGCCGCCCTCGTCGTCGACCGCCCGCCTGATTAAGTCGTTGAACTTCTCGATATGCACGCCTTCGCAGACCGGCGGGAACACGAAGTCCGGCCTGCCGGGAATGAAGGTCGTTCCGAGCGTGCAGCACCATATTTCCGCTTCGGGATAGTTCCTGCGGAGCTTGCCGAGCATCGCGGCGTAGGCGGCGGAAAAGACGGTGTCGGTGATGCCGTCGGCAACGTCTTCGTCGCCCTCGTAATACTCCTCGCTCGTCATATCCGGACGCGCGCCGAAGCCCCAGTCGTTCGTGCCGAGGTAGACGATTATCACGTCCGGAAGCGCGTCGCCGACGTGCAGGCCGCCGGTGCGTTCGTCGCAGCAGCCGGACGGGAACTGTTCGTTGAAATAGGGGATGCGCGTGACTCTGCTGCCGGACCACGAATCGTTCACCAGCAGCTTGCCGCCCAGGCGGTCTATCAGCTTTCCCCACCACGTATCGAGCGGCTTCAGCACCCGCGCGATCCACGAATTAGCGCCGTAGTAGTAGAGGTTGTACCCTTCGGGATTGTATCCCTCGAGCGTGCTTATCGAGTCGCCGAGTATCGAGAACGCCTTGCCCGCGTAAGGGGAACCGGCTCTGTTATCTTCCATTTATAAAACACTCCTTCAAGACTGATTCTTTTGCTCGACGCGGCAAAAGCATAAACTCCGGCGCGGACCGAATCGGTGAAAAGACAGCGGCACACGCACACCTGCGGCGTGCGTGTGCGCATAAAGCGGTCAAAAGCGGCACGGCTTGCGCGCCTTCACCGGCGCAGCGCGCGGGCGGCGCGGACGCGCGTTACTCGATCGTCAGTATGTCGCTGAAGCCGGTGACATCGAAAACTTCCATCACCATATCGCAGACGTTGACGACCTTCATGGCGCCCTGCCCGTTCATGATCTTCTGAGTCGAGAGAAGGACGCGCAGTCCGGCGGAGGATACGTACTCCAGCTTCTGCAGATCGAACGTCAGTTCTTTCACGCCGGGAAGAGAATCTTTCAGGGATTCTTCGAGCTCCGGCGCGGTGGTCGTGTCCAGGCGGCCCTCAAGGGCGACGGTCATATCGGATCCGTTGATAGTCTTGTTGATGTTCATAGTGTTTCCCCTTCTCCCGCGTTGTTGATGATAAACTCCTTCGTATTCACCTTTTCCCTCATTGATATGCGCCGTGAGCGTACAGCTTTACGCGCCCGCAAGGGCAAATTATTGTTATCGTATGCCAGTATAACACAAAAAACCACAGATTTCAATGTTTCCGATATGCAAATATTAATTATTTTATTCGCCTTTCAACTGCGCGGAGCGCAATATCACTCGGCGTCAGCCGAATATAACTGCGTAGCAATATAACTCGCCAAAG
>JAFRVI010000054.1 GCA_017438525.1 Clostridia bacterium | reverse complement strand
GCTGGAAGCAAAGCGAGCAGCAGCGCCGCCGTCAATATCACGGAAATGATCTTGGTGAGTTTTTTCATAGTATTACCTCCGTTAGTTCACATACACGCGATAATTCTATTGATACGGTTGAGTATATCTATATTATATAGTACCCTCCCCCCGAATTTGTCAAGGGGTTTTCCGAAATACTTAACCACAGATAACAAATACTTAATTACAGATAATAGAACTGGTGATTTTGGTCATCTCACGCAAGCTTCGCGGCTTTGCGGAGGAGGCGCAACGCGTCGGAAACGGTGATCTCTTTGTCGCCGTCGCAGTCGAACTGCCAGATCGCGTCAGCGAGCTTATAATCATAAACGTCGTTTCTGACCTCGGTAAGCTGCGCAGCTATCCTTAACGCACCGAGCGCGGTCGATACAGTTACCTCCTCGCGCTCCGGCGCAAGGAACTCGGATTCTTCAAGCTCCTTCGGCATTACGGTCGGAAAGCCAATCGTATCTGTCCATACGACGTTTGCGACGTCGGGATTGTTCTTCAGCGCTTTGACCGCCTCGAGCGTTCCTCTGAGCGATCTGTCACGAATGTTGAACTTGAAATAATGCCCGGAGTATGATTCGACAACTTCGTATGCTCCCAAGTCCGCATACAGGCCGATGATCTCATTTTCGGTATGCTCCGCCTTCGTCGTCACCGCGAGAGTGCCGATCGTAACGGCTTTGCCGGAACCGCCCATGTCGAAGGTGTGGAACGACAGAATGAACGGGTTGGATTTTAACTCGTCATAGATTTCGTACCACTCTTCCGACGAGCTGACATCAAAGTAAATATCAAAACTGCGGAAGCCCCATTTGCTGGCTCTTTTTATCGTCCTGCCGGGGAAAAGCTTTCCCAACTCTACCGAGGATATCGGCGTGTAATAATCCTCGCCGAAATAATCCTCCGAGATCGTGATATGGAACCTGACGCGGGAGGTGTTTTCGGTCGGGTTACCGGGGCAGTAGGTCGCGCTCTTGACGCGCGGGTTCGCTTCCAGAGCCGCGGCGGCGGCGTAGGCGTCTTCGTCAGAGGTGTGAGCGTAATAGACGACGAACGCGTAGCCGTCAATAAAGGAATACGATACCTCCATCTTGATCTCCGGAAGTATCTCGTTAAGGTTTTCGCCGTAGTAGGGCTCGTTGAGTTCGACGATGATGATCGCGTTCTGATCCGCCGAAGCTGTCACCGGCATCAGTGCAGCGGCCATCAGCAGCGTCAGAAGCGCCGCGAGCAGTTTTTTCGTGAGGTTTTTCATTGTTATTATTTCCTCCCTCTCTGATTTGTCAAGCGTTATCCGAAAAGCGGCGTTATACGACGCAGTAGAATCTTAACCGTTTTTGGAAATCCGAGCCTTGATACGGATACTGTATCACTTCGTAGATCGCGTATATCTTATTCGCGAGCTTTTGATAACTCTCGACGCCGGTAGCGACGAAGCGCTCGTTCGGCCGCTCGGCGCTCAACGCGTCGATCTTCGCGTCGAGCTTTTCCCTGCCCGCCGCTATCCTCTCCGGCGTCAGCCAGACGGAGGCGTCTCTGTTGACGATGAAGTGCTTCAGACTGCCGTCTTTGTTGAGAAGAATCTCGACTTCGCCGCCGGTGAAGGAAACCACGATCCTGTAATAGTTTTTGCCGGATTCCGATTTCGAGATCTGCAGGTTTTCGAGCGCAGCGAACGGGAGATCGGTGTTAAGCAGCACGTTTTTTGCCGCTTCCGCGGCTGCTACTTCGGAGATCTCATCGCCGGAGCCGTAGTCGTTATAGCGGCCGGTGTATTCCATCAGCTCTTCGGAACCGTCATACGCGACTGCGCTGCTGCCGTCTTTGCCGGAGTAATAATCTATGATATATACGCCCTCGTTGCCGTCAAGGTCGGATTCCGCGTCGATCATTATCCATGCCGAGTGGTCATAATCGAAGGATTTTGATTCGCCGTTTATCCGATACGTGACCGCGGGCATATTCTTTTTGTGGAAGTTGCCGCCGAAATGGCTGCCGCCGATGCTCAGCGGGCCGCCGATGCTGCCGGAGCCGACTTCGATGTCAAATGAGGAGGAGTCTGGCTCGGGCGAGCTCGTTTCGGGCGGATCCGAGGCGGGCGGGGTTTGCTGCTCGCTGCCGTGAGGCGCGCTTTCGCCGCCTTGCTGCTGCGAGCCGCCGTCGCTTGAGCCCGATCCGTCTTCGCCGCTCGGGGTTGAGCCGCTGTCCGGCTCGCTGCCGTCGGGCTCGCTGCTGTCGACGGGAACAACGACGCCGGAATTGCCGCTGCCGTTCGGGGCGACGAAGTTTTCGTTGCGGAAGGAGCCGATCGCTTTCAACGCGAGCGGCGTTCCGGCGGCGATCACGACTATTGCGACCACCGCGGCAGCCCATTTCAGCCACGGCCTTTTCACAAACGGCGTAACGCGCACGGCGCCCGCGCTTTGCGGGGCTTCGTCCGCCGCTTCGATAAGGTCAAAATCCATCAGCCCTATCGTTTCGTTTATAAGCTCATAATTCATAATCCGCTTCCTCTTTCAAATACTCAGCGAGTGAATCCCGCGTGCGCTTGAGCATCATCTTGACCTTGCTCTTGCCGAAGCCGCAGCGCTTGCATATCTCGTCTATCGAATCGTAATACCAGTATCGCCGGATGAATACGTTTCGTTCGGTCGTTCCGAGCGAGCGGACGAAATCCGAGATCAGACGCGCAAGCTCGCGGGCGCCGACCTCCCCGTCTACGTCGCGGAAAGCCGCGATCTCGCCGAGCTCCTCGAGCGAGCCGAGCGACTTCGGCAGGCGCTTTTTCGCGTTATTGCGCAGACGCCTGTTCACCGAGGCGTTGCGGACGAGCATACCGAGATACGCTTTCAGGTTTTCCGGACGCTTGGGAGGTATGCTGTTCCACGCGGAGAGAAGCGCGTCGTTGACGCATTCCTCGGCGTCGCGTTCGTCACCCAGCACGTTCTCCGCTATGTATCGGCAATAAGCGCCGTATTGCTTTTGCGCTTCCGCGACCGCGCTCTCATCTCTGTTCCAGAACAAAGCGACTATGCTCTCGTCGTTCACGCCGCACTCCATTCCCCTTTGCTGAAAGGCCTTTCACTCTAATACACAGAAAAAACACTTGTTTGGTCACAAATTTTTCTCTTTTTTATTATAGCATAAAAATTATGAAATTGCGAGCTTGCCGCCCCTCTGCCGGTTTTGCGTAAAAAAGACAGCCACGGCAAAGTGACTGTCTTCTGGTACTCTTTATTCTTGCGCCGATTATTCCTCGTCGAAGGCGGCGAGGTCGGCGTAGGTTTCGCGGCGGATCGCTACGCGGTCTTCGCCGTTCTCGATGACGACCATCGCCGGGCGCGGGTTGCGGTTGTAGTTCGACGACATCGAATAGTTATACGCGCCGGTGGTGAAGACGGCGAGGATATCGCCGCGCTCCGGGCGCTGGATCTCGATATCCCTGCCGATGAGGTCGCCGCTTTCGCAGCACTTGCCCGCTATCGCGGCGCGGTAATCCGACGGGAAGGACGCTTTGTTCGCAACGCAGGCGGTGTAACGCGCTTTATAGAGCGCGTAGCGCGGGTTATCGAACATTCCTCCGTCGACGCTGACGTAGTTGCGGACGCCTTCGATCTCCTTGACGCAGCCGACGGTATAGAGCGTTATGCCGTTATTCGCGACTATCGCCCTGCCCGGCTCGAACATCAGGAACGGCTCGGGGAAGCCGTTTTCCGCGCAGAAGCGTTTGACGCGAGCCGCGACGGCGCCGATTATGCGGTCCGCGGAAAGCGGATCGTCCGACGGGACATAGCGCACGCCGAAGCCGCCGCCGATGTTCAGCTCGGGGAGCGTTACTCCGGTGAGCGCGCGGACGTTCACAAGGAAGCGCATCAGCATTTCCGCCTCGTCCTCGAACGGAAGCACCTCGAATATCTGACTGCCGATGTGGCAGTCGATGCCCGCAAGCTCAATATGCTCGCTCGCGAGGGCTTTCAGCACGCCGGCGAGCGCGTCGCCCTTCTCGATCGAGAGGCCGAACTTGGAATCGACCTGGCCGGTCATGATATATTCGTGCGTGCTCGCTTCGACGCCGGGGTTGGCGCGGACGAGCACCTTCACCCTTTTGCCGAGTTCGGCGGCGATACGCTCGATATCGTCGAGCTCGCTCATGCTGTCGGAAAAGATCCTGCCGACGCCGCTTTCAATGGCGAGGCGCAGCTCGGATTCGGTCTTGTTATTGCCGTGGAAGCAGATTTTCTCCGGGTTGACGTTCGCCTTCAGCGCGGTATACAATTCCCCGCCCGAAACGACGTCGAGTCCGAAGTCGCAGGAGGAGACCGTCTTGCAGACCGCCTTGTTGCAGTTCGCCTTGCTCGCGAAGAGGATCATTCCCCTGCCGCCGTAATGCTTCTGAAGCGCGGCGGTGAATTCGGCGCAGGACGCCTTCACGCCGTCGAGCGACGTGACGTAAAGCGGCGTGCCGTACTTTTGCGCGAGCGCGACGGTGTCGGCGCCGGAGAACGCGAGGTGTCCGGCGGCGTTGACTTTTGCGTGATCGGATACGAACATTTTACTTCACCTTTTCTTCGATCATTGCGATCAGTTCGTTCTTCCCCGCGTCTTCAAAGGTTGAGAATTCAACGATCTTCACACCGGAGAGCTGTTTTATCGACTGCAGTTTTTCTATGTTCTCGGCGCGCTGGCGCTTGGAGAGCTTGTCGGCCTTCGTCGCCGCGACGACGTAATCGTAGCCGTAATAGTTGAGAAAGTCGAGCATCATGAGGTCGTCCGCGCTCGGCCCGTTGCGCAGGTCGATGAGCTGAAGCACGAGCCGCAGGTCGCGTTCGCTCTGCCAGAAGGCGTCCATCAGCTTCATCCATTTTTCCTTTATCTCTTTGGAGACCTTCGCGTAGCCGTAGCCCGGCAGGTCGACGAAGCGGAGCTGCCCGTCTATATTGAAGAAGTTGACGGTGCGCGTTTTGCCCGGCTCGGAGCCGGTTTTTGCCAGCGATTTCCTGCCAAGAAGCTTGTTGATGAGCGATGACTTGCCGACGTTCGATTTGCCGGAGAACGCGATTTCCGGCAGGTCGGACGCGAACAGCTGAGAAGGCGCGCCGCAGGATGTCTCGAAGCTTGCGTTCTGCCACTTTATCATTCGCCCACGTCCTTTTCAAGCGCGAGCGCGAGCACCTCGTCCATATGCGACACGGGGATGAACTCGGTCGCTTCCCTGACCGTTTTTGAGATATCCTCGAGGTCGGGCAGGTTTTCCTTCGGGATTATAACGCGCTTTATGCCGTGGCGGTACGCCGCCATCGACTTCTCCTTCAGCCCGCCAATCTGCAGCACCCTGCCGCGCAGGGTTATCTCCCCCGTCATCGCGATACCGCCGGCGACCTTGCGGCCGGAAAGCGCGCTCGCGAGCGCAAGCGCGATTGTTATTCCGGCGGAGGGGCCGTCCTTCGGCACCGCGCCCTCGGGAGCGTGGATGTGTATATCCTTCGTCTTGTAGAAATCCTTGTCTATGCCGAGCGCGTCGCAGCGGGAGCGGATGAAGCTGACCGCAGTGCGCGCGGATTCCTTCATCACGTCGCCGAGCTGACCGGTCAGCTCAAGCTTGCCGCTGCCGTCGAGCGCGCTGACTTCGACGGGAAGCAGCACGCCGCCGACGGATGTCCACGCAAGGCCGTTGACCGTACCGACCGCGCCTTCGGAGGCGAAGTCGCTCTCGCGGAACTTGCGCACGCCGAGGTAGCGGCCGACGGCTTTTTCGTCGACCTTAATGCGCTTGCCGTTCTCAAGGTACTCTTTCGCGGCCTTGCGGCAGACGGCGGCAAGCTCGCGCTCGACCTCGCGGACGCCGGCTTCGCGGGTGTAGAAGTCGATAATCTCAAGTATCGCGCCGTCGGTCACCGAGAAGACGGAACGGCTGAGTCCGTGGCGTTTCATCTGCTTCGGGAGCAGGTGTTTTTTCGCGATATTCAGCTTTTCCTCACGGGTGTAGCTGTCGAGCTCGATGAGCTCCATTCGGTCGAGCAGCGGCGCGGGAATGCTGTCGGTCGTGTTCGCCGTGGTGATGAACATTACGTTGCTCAGGTCGAACGGCAGCTCTATATAGTGGTCGCGGTAGGCGTTGTTCTGCTCCGCGTCGAGCACCTCGAGCAGCGCGGCGGCGGGGTCTCCGCGGAAGTCGCTGCAGAGCTTGTCGACCTCGTCGAGAAGGATCAGCGCGTTGCTGCTTCCGGCGAGCTTGACGGCGTTCATGATGCGGCCGGGCATAGAACCGATGTAGGTCTTGCGGTGGCCGCGGATATCCGCGTCGTCGCGCACGCCGCCGAGCGAAATGCGCGCGTATTTGCGGTTAAGCGTTTTGGCGATGGACTTCGCCAGCGAGGTCTTGCCTACGCCGGGAGGTCCGACGAGGCA
Source organism: Clostridia bacterium (assembly GCA_017438525.1). Classification (NCBI taxonomy): domain Bacteria; kingdom Bacillati; phylum Bacillota; class Clostridia; species Clostridia bacterium. The sequence goes on along the minus strand of JAFRVI010000054.1, from coordinate 38,747 downwards.
TATGGTCTGCCCTTTTATGTCCGGCGCGAGCTGCTTGACGGCGAGGAACTCAAGGATACGCTCTTTGATCTTGTCGAGGCCCCAGTGGTCTTTGTCAAGCTGCTTCTTCGCGGCGGCGAGGTCGTTTTTCTCCTTTGTGAAGGTGTTCCACGGCAGGTCGATGACGGTGTCGAGGTAGGTGCGCACGACAGTGCCTTCGTGCGAGCCGACGGGCATTTTGCGCAGGCGGTCGACTTCTTTCATCAGGTGCTCCTCGTTCTCGGCCGAGAGCTTCAGCGCCTTGATCTTGTCCTCGTAGGCGTCGCACTCGTCGAGGTCTTCATCCTCGTCAAGCTCGGAGTTCAGCACGCGGATCTGCTCGCGTATGTAGTATTCGCGGTTGTTTTTGTCGATCTGCTCTTTGACGCGGAAGTGTATGTCGTTCTCGAGCTCGAGGATGTCTATCTCCTTCTCGAATATCGCCACGACGCGCTTTATACGCTTGACGGGATCGAGCTCGTCGAGTATGGTCTGACGGTCCTCGTATTTGAAGTAGAGATATTCGCCGAAAAAGTCGGCAAGTTCACCGACGTCGGTCGTCGCGACCGCGTTCATATAAAGGTCGGGCGCCATGCGCGGCACGAGCTCGGAGTATTCCTCAAACAGCTCCATCGCGCTGCGGCGGAGCGCTTCGACGCGGACCGCGCTGCTCCTGACAGGCTTCGTTTCGCAAAGCGCGACGTCGGCGCGGAGGAACGGCTTACGCACGGTTATGCCGCACAGTTCGGCGCGCGAAAAGCCCGCGGCAACGGCGCGGATGCCGCCCTCGGGGTTTTTCAGTATCTGCTTTATGCGCGCGATGCACCCGACGGCGTAGAGCTGCTTCTCGTTCGGCGCGTCTACGGTTATGTCGCGCTGCGCGACGAGAAAGATATCGCAGTCGTGCTCCATCGCGTAGTTCAGCGCCGCGAGCGAAACGTCGCGCGCGACGTCGAAGTGCATGACCGTCTTCGGGAACATTACCATTCCGCGAAGCGCGATCATCGGTATATCGCGTATTATTCTCGGTTCGTTGTTTTCGTTCATAGTTTCACCGTAAAAACAGGCGCGGGGCAAGTATCAGCTTGCCCCGCGTTATTTATTCCGCTCAGGAGGCCTCCGTGTTGAGATTCTGCGTTACGGATGATTGCCTCGCCTGGTGCTGGCGGTGTTCGACGACCGGCTTTTCGGTTCCTCTGACGCAGCCACCGTTGAAGGTTATCCTCGATATCGTCTTGTCGGACGGGGTCGTGAACATATACTCCTGCAGCACGCCCTCCATTATCGCGCGGACGCCTCTGGCGCCTATCTTGCGTTCGATGGCGAGGTCGGCGACCGCCTCGAAGGCGGAGTCGTCGAAGACGAGCTCGACCTTATCCATACGGAAAAGCTCGGCGTATTGCTTGTAGATTGAATTCTTCGGCTCCTTGATCACTCTGACGAGGTCCTCGCGGGTAAGCTGATCGAGCGAGGTCACGACGGGCAATCTGCCGACGAGTTCGGGAATGAGGCCGTATTTTATCAGATCGTGGGATTCGACGTCGCGGAGGATCATCGAACGGTCGATCGAATTCCGGCTCTTGATGTCCGAGCCGAAGCCGAGGATCGACTTTGACTTGCGCTTCTCGATTATGTCCTCGATGCCGTCGAAAGCGCCGCCGCAGATGAAGAGGATATTCTTCGTATCGAGCTTGATGAACTCCTGCTGCGGATGCTTTCTGCCGCCCTGCGGAGGCACGTTGGAAACGGTGCCCTCGACGATCTTCAGCAGCGCCTGTTGGACGCCCTCGCCGCTGACGTCGCGCGTCAGGGACGGGTTCTCACTCTTGCGGGCGATCTTGTCGATCTCGTCGATATAGATTATTCCGCGTTCGGCGGCTTCGATGTCGTAATCGGCGGCCTGCACGAGCTTCAGCAGGATGTTCTCGACGTCCTCGCCGACGTAGCCGGCTTCGGTAAGCGTCGTAGCGTCCGCGATCGCGAACGGAACTTTAAGCACGTTGGCGAGCGTCTGCGCGAGCAGCGTCTTGCCGACGCCGGTCGGGCCGAGCATAAGGATGTTGCTCTTCTGAAGGTCTACCTTGCCTTCGCCGTTGAAGAAGATGCGCTTGTAGTGGTTATAGACCGCTACCGAAAGCGCGACCTTCGCGGCGTCCTGCCCGATAACGTATTCGTCCAGCTTGCGCTTCATCGCCACGGGCGTGGGAAGCTTATCCGGACGGGTATACTTTTCACGGGACTTTCCGCGCTTGGGAGCAAGCTCAACGTCGATGTCGTCGGAGATGATGTCAAGGCACGCGAGGATGCACTCGTCGCAGATATACGCGCCGTTGCCCATTATCATTCTGTCGACCTTGGTCGTTTCCTTGCCGCAGAAGGAACAGCATATCGGGCCTCCGCCCTGCTTGTTTTCAGCCATTTCGTCTCCGTTCCGCCGTTACCGGCTTATCTCTTGTCCATGACCTTGTCGATAAGGCCGTATTCGCGGGCCTGCTCGGCGGTCATAAAGTTGTCGCGTTCCGTGTCCGCGGTGATGGTTTCAAGCGGCTGGCCGGTCATTTCGGCGAGCATCTTGTTCATCTTTTCGCGGATGCGGATGATGTGGTCGGCGTGGATCTTGATGTCCGTCGCCTGCCCCTGCGCTCCGCCGAGGGGCTGATGGATCATTATCTCGGAGTTCGGAAGCGCGAATCTCTTGCCCTTCGCGCCGGCGGCGAGAAGGAACGCGCCCATGCTCGCGGCCATGCCTACGCAGATGGTCGCGACGTCGGGCTTGATATACTGCATGGTGTCGTAGATAGCCATTCCGGAGCTGATGGAGCCGCCGGGGCTGTTGATGTAAAGACTGATGTCCTTATCGGGATCCTGGCCCTCAAGATACAAAAGCTGCGCAACGACGAGACTCGCGGTAACGTCGTTGACTTCGTCGGAGAGGATAATTATTCTGTCGTTGAGCAGGCGTGAGAATATGTCATAAGACCTTTCTCCGCGGTTGGTCTGCTCCACTACCATCGGTACCAAACTCATTCTCATTCTTCCTTTCTGTAACAGCGCGTCTGCGCGCCTGATTATTCGCCCTTCTTGGCGGCGGGCTTCTTCGCGGGCGCCTTTTTCGCGGCGGGCTTCTTCTCTGCCGCGGGCTTCTTCGCGGGAGCTTTTTCCGCTTTGGCGGGCTTCTCTTCGGCTTTGTCCGCGCCGGCGACGGCGGCGGACTTCACGAAGTCGATCGCCTTTCTGACGACGATGTCCTTTTCGAGTCCGTCAGAGGGGATTATCGCCTTGATCCTGTCGACGGGCATCTTGTAGGAATCCGCGATGGACTTATACTCGGCTTCGAGCTCGTCCTCGGAGGCGGTCAGGCCCTCCTCCTTCGCGACGGTTTCGAGCGCGAGGCGGATGCGTACCTGCTGCTTCGCCTGCGGGGCGAAGTTCTCGCGGAGGGTTTCGAGCGAAGTGGCGGTGTACTTGATGTAGCTGTCGAGGTCGATGCCCTGCGTCTTGAGGCGGTCTTCGAAGTTCTCGACCATATAGTCGACCTCGTTCTCGTACATTATCTCCGGAATATCGCCGATTATGTTGTCGGAAAGCTTATTCATGAGCTCTTCCTCGAAATCGGCCTCGGCGTGCTCGTTCTTGTGCTCCTTGATGTGTTCCTTGATGTCGGCCTTCAGCTCCTCGAGCGTGTCGAACTCGCTGATGTCCTTGGCGAGCTCGTCGTCGAGCGCGGGCAGCTCGGTGCGCTTTATGTCAAGCACCTTGCACTTGAAGACAGCTTCCTTGCCGGCGAGGGATTCCTCGTGATACTCCTTCGGGAAGGTCACGACAACGTCCTTTTCGCCGCCCTTCTCGACGCCGATGAGCTGCTCCTCGAAGCCCGGAATGAAGCTGCCGCTGCCGATAACGAGGGGATAGTCCTCGCCCTTGCCGCCGGGGAACGCGACTCCGTCCACGAAGCCCTCGAAGTTGATGACCGCGGTGTCCTTGTTCTCGACAGGACCGTCGACGGCGACCTGTCTGCCGACCTTCTCGCGGCGCACCTCAAGCTCTTCATCGACCTCTTTGGCGGTGACGGTGACCTTCTTTTTGGTCGCCTTCAGTCCCTTGTACGCCTTCAGCGAGATCTCCGGCTTGACGGTGACCTTCGCCTTGAAGGTGAAGCCGTCGTCGGTAACGTCACCGACGATCTCGACGTCGGGCTGCGAAACCGGGGTTATGCCCGCTTCCTTGACGGCGGCGTCGTAGGAATACGGGAATATGAAATTAACGGCCTCTTCGTAGAAGATCTCTTTGCCGTACTTCTTCTCGATCATGCCCTTCGGGGCCTTGCCCTGGCGGAAGCCGTCGACCTTGACTTCCTTGACGATCTTTTTGTAAGCGACGTCGGTCGCGTCCTTGAACTCATCGGGAGTTACGACGATCTCGAGCTCGACGACGTTCTTTTCGATTTCTTTCTTGTTTTTTAGTCCCATGTTTTCCTCCGGATATTATTTTAATAATAGTTGACGTCCCGAAAGCGGTACGCAAACGCATACTCGCTCACTATAAAAACCATTATATTATATCAAAGTAGAAGAATATGTCAATACCAAACCCCCATTTTTCACCTCTCTTTTTTGATTTGATGCGCATTTTGCTCTTGCAAAACGGCGCGAAATCGGTATAATATTCTTATACATGCACATCCATCGGAGGTTATTATGGAAGGAAGCATCAAGCGGCCGCACTTCCCGAAGCGCGCCGTCATTACCGCGGGAATGCCCTACGGAAACAAGAGTCTGCATTTCGGCCACATCGGCGGAGTATTTGTGCCCGCCGACGCCTACGCGCGCTTCCTGCGCGACAGAATAGGCAAGGATAACGTCATCTTCGTTTCCGGCACCGACTGCTACGGCTCCCCCATCGCCGAGGGCTACCGCAAGCTCTGCGAGGACGGAGAGTTCAGCGGCACGATAGAAGACTTTGTCGCCCGCAACCACGAGAGCCAGAAGAAGACGCTGGAGGATTACGAGATATCGCTCAACCTCTTCGCCGCTTCCGGACTCGGCGAAAGCCGCGATATCCACCGCGAGGTCTCCGACCGCTTCATACGCAACCTCTATGAAAACGGCTGGCTGAAAAAGCTCGTCACGTCGCAGTTCTACGACGCGAAGCTCGGCGTTTTCCTCAACGGCAGACAGGTAGTGGGACGCTGCCCCGTTCAGGGCTGCGCCTCCGAAAAGGGCTACGCCGACGAGTGCGACCTCGGCCACCAGTATATGCCGGAAAACCTCATCGCGCCGAAAAGCACGCTGACCGGCGAAACGCCCGAGATGCGCGACGTCACGAACTGGTACTTCTCGCTGACCGACTTCCGCGAGCTGATGCGGAAATACACCGAAGAGCTGAAGGACAAAGGCAACGTCCGCCGCATAGTTTCCGACACTATCAACGAATTCCTGATCCCTCCCGTCATATACGTAAAGAACGAGAACCTCCCCGACTACGACGCGCTGAAGGCCTCCCTGCCGAAACACGTGATGCGCTCCGAAGAAGGCAAGACCTCCTTCGTGCTTGAATTCGACGAACTGACGGTGCGCGACCGCGCCTGCGAGATACTGACCGAGAACGGAATACGCTTCCGCACCGGCAAAACGCTCGTTCCCTTCCGCCTGACCGGCAACATCGAATGGGGCGTTCCGGCGCCCTCGCTCGAAGGCGAAAGCGGGCTGACCGTCTGGGTATGGCCGGAATCCCTCTGGGCGCCTATCTCCTTCACGAAAACGTATCTGAAGTCGAAGGGCGCGCCTGACGACGAATGGAAGAAATGGTGGCTTTCAAAGGACTGCGAGGTCTTTCAGTTCATCGGGCAGGACAACATCTACTTCTACGGCATCGCCGAAATGGCGATGTTCATGGCGCAGCAGGGCAAGGAAAATCTCACCACCGAGCCCGCCGAGGGGCAGCTCACGCTCCCGACGCTCGTCGCCAACTATCACATACTCTTCCTCGATAAAAAGGCCAGCAGCAGCGGCAAGGTGAAGCCGCCGATGGCCGCCGAGCTCCTCGGCCACTACACCGCCGAACAGCTCCGCGCCCACTTCCTCGCGCTCGGGCTCGGACTGCGCAGTGTCAGCTTCCAGCCGAAGCCGTACAACCCCAAAGCAAACCCGACCGACAGCGATCCCGCGCTCAAGGAAGGCAACCTGCTGACAAACGTCCTCAACCGCCTCTGCCGCTCCTGCTTCTACACGACGCAGAAGTATTACGGCGGCGTTATGCCTTACGGCGAGCCGGACGCGGACGTAGTCGAAGAAGCGAACGGCGTCATCCTCGAATACGAGGAGGCGATGTATAAGTGCGAGCTGCACACTGTCATGGCGATACTCGACAAGTACATCCGCGACTGCAACAAGTACTGGGCGAAAAACATGGGCGACGCCGACAGAAACGACGACGCCGAACTGCGCAGCAGGATGCTCGTCAACGCGTTCCATATGCTGCGCGTCTGCGCCGTGCTCGTCCACCCCGTCGCGCCCGCCGGCACGGAGCTGCTCGTCAAACTTCTCGGCTTCGGCGAGGACTTCTTCAGCTGGGAGCACATCTTCGAGAACGTCTACTATTTCTGCGATAACAAGGAAAGTCACAAGCTCGCCGAACTCGAGCCGCGCTTCGACTTCTTCGCGAAGCACCCGAGCCAATTTGAAGTGAAATAACGAAGGGAGACAAAATATGTATACGAAGCCATTGGAGCATATTGAAAGCAAAATGCTTGCTGACGAGCTCTTTCCCGACGTGCTCACCACTCCGGAGTATTACGCCAATTACTACCCCGAGCGCGACCTTCCCGAAGGCGCCCAGGTAACGCGTATCGCGCCGAGCCCTACCGGTTTCATTCACCTCGGCAACCTTTTCTCCGCGCTCGCGGACGAGCGTATCGCGCGCCAGAGCAACGGCGTGTTTTTCCTGCGCATTGAGGATACCGACCTGAAACGCAAGGTGGAAGGCGCGGTCGAAGCCGTCATCACGACGCTCGGCTATTTCGGCATAACTTTCGACGAGGGCGCCGAAATGAATGGCGACAAGACATACGGCCCGTTTTATCAGCGTCAGCGCGAAATCGTATATAAGTCCTTCGTCAAGTGGATGGTCGAGGAAGGCATCGCATATCCCTGCTTCTGCACCGCCGAAGACCTCGACGAAATCCGCGACCGGCAGCGCGAAAAGATGCTCACTCCCGGCTACTACGGCGAATGGGCGCGCTGCCGCGACCTCTCATATAAGGAGATCCGCGAAAAGCTCGACGCCGGGCTCCCCTACGTCATCAGAATGAGATCCGCAGGCGACGGAACGCAGAAGTTCTCCTTCCGCGACAGCATCAAGGGCGAGATCAGTGTCACCGCCAACAACCGCGACGAAGTCATACTCAAATCCGACGGCATCCCGACCTACCACTTCGCGCACGTCATCGACGACCACCTTATGCACACCACGCTCGTGCTGCGCGGCGAAGAGTGGCTCTCCTCCCTGCCGATCCACCTCGAGCTTTTCCGTATGCTCGGCTTCAAACCGCCGAAATACGGCCACCACGCGCAGCTGATGAAGCTCGACGGCGGCACGAAGCGCAAGCTTTCGAAGCGCAAGGATCCCGAGCTCGCGCTCGAATACTACCGCAAGCTCGGCTATCACCCGCTCGCCGTCAAGACGTATCTTATGACTCTTCTTAACTCAAACTTCGAGGAGTGGATGCTGAAAAACCCAGACGCGCCGCTTGAAGACTTCAAGTTCTCCATCGGCAAGATGGGACAGTCCGGCGCGCTTTTCGATATCGCCAAACTCGACGACGTCAGCAAGACGGTCATTTCCAAACTGACGGGCGAGGAGTTCTACTCCTTCCTGCTCGAATGGGCGAACAACTACGACCCCGACTTCGCGAAACTGCTCGCGGATAAAGCTTACGCCCTCGGCGTGCTCGATCTCTGCATGGGCGCGGGCAAGAAGCGCCGCAAGGACTTCATCTGCGCGAGCCAGGCGAAGGAAGTCGTCTCCTGCTACTTCGACGAGACCTTCAAGCCGGAGCGCGACTTCCCGCTCGATAAGGAGACCTGCAAGAAGATACTCACCGCGTTCCTCGCCACTTACGACCATTCGGACGACGGGCAGGCGTGGTTCGCGAAGGTAAAGGAGATCGCCGCGTCGATGGGCTTCGCCACCGACATGAGAGCGTATAAGGAGAACCCCGACGCCTTCCCCGGCAGCGTCAGCGACGTCGCGGAGGTGCTCCGCGTAGCCGTTACCGGCCACCGCAACACCCCCGACCTCTGGAGCATCATGCAGCTGCTCGGCGAAGAAAGAGCCGTCGGGCGCGTCAAAGAGTGCCTCTGAATAAACCGGTAAAGCGAGAAGACGCCCGCGCGGCGTCTTCTTTTTTTGCAAAATCGGTTTTTTCGGGCAACATTCCGGAACATTTCCGCCGCTTCCCCGTATAATGTAATATCGAACGGAGGTCGACGGCTATGGGCCCTAAAAACGTCATCGGGTATATCGCGCTCGGAATGGGGCTTTGCGTTATTTTTCTGACCTTGCTGCCCTCCGCGGTCACGGTGATAGTGATGGCGTGCCTGCTTTTTCTGTGCGGCCTGTTCTCGCTGTACTGCTGACGGCGGAGAAAGAATTGCCGCGCGCGACGGCGGAACGGAGTTTCAGATTATGAAGGTTGTAGTGGTGAAAAGCCCGCGTGTGCTGGCGGGACTGCTGAGAAAGCTTTTCGGCATCAAAAAGGAGACCTGACGCGCCCGTTGACAAGCGCGAAGACGGTACGAAAAAAGCGGCTCATGCGAGCCGCTTTTTTCGTTTTTCGCGAGCAATAACCGTTGATATATCCGGCGGGATATGTTATAATATCTTTGTATGAACGCAAACGCGAAAAGAGGAGTTTTATGGACGCTTCCGAAGCCAAAAAGCGAATAGACGAACTGACGGCGACGCTGAACGATTACAGCTACCGCTATTACGTGCTGGACGATCCCGCCGTCGAGGATTACGAATACGATATGCTGCTGCGCGAGCTCGCCGGACTCGAAGAGCGCTTCCCCGAGCTGCGACACTTCGACTCCCCCACCGTCCGCGTCGGCGGCAAGGCGCTGGACGAGTTCGCGAAGGTCACCCACGCTTCGCCGCTGCAGAGTCTGCAGGACGCCTTCTCCTTCGACGAGCTGCGCGAGTTCGACCGCCGCGTACGCGAGGCGTGCGGCGATGCCGAATACGACGTTGAGCCGAAGATTGACGGGCTCTCCGTCGCCGTCGAATACGAAAACGGCGTGCTCGTGCGCGGAGCCACCCGCGGCGACGGCGTCGTCGGCGAGGACGTCACGCAGAACGTCAAGACGATACGCTCTCTGCCGCTGAAGCTCCGGAGCGCGCCGGAATACCTGCGCATACGCGGCGAGATATATATGAGCGCCGCCACCTTCAACAAGCTCAACGCGGAACGCGAAGAGCTCGGCGAGCCGCTTTTCAAGAATCCGCGCAACGCCGCCGCCGGCTCTCTGCGCCAGCTCGATCCGAAAATCGCGGCGAAGCGCGCGCTTGACATCATCGTCTTCAACGTCGAGGAAGTCCGCGGCTACACGCCTGAGAACCACTCGCAGTCGCTCGACTGGCTCGCCTCGCTCGGAATCCCCGCGATCCCGAACCGCAAGCTCTGCAAAAACATCGACGAGGCGCTCGATCACATCGCCGCCATCGGCGAAATGCGCGATAGCCTGCAGTTCGGCATCGACGGCGCGGTCATAAAGGTCAACGACTTCACGAAGCGCCGCGCGCTCGGCACGACCGCGAAGGCGCCGCGCTGGGCGATCGCATACAAGTATCCGCCGGAGGAAAAGCCGACGATCCTGCGCGACATCGAGATACAGGTCGGCCGCACGGGCGTGCTCACCCCGACCGCCGTGCTCGATCCCGTCCGCCTCGCCGGAACTACCGTCAGCCGCGCGACGATGCACAACCGCGAGTATATACGCGAAAAGGACGTACGCATCGGCGACACCGTCATCGTACGCAAAGCCGGCGATATTATCCCCGAAATAGTCAGCGTAGACCTCTCAAAACGTCCGCCGCTGACGCCGGAATACGCCTTCCCGGATAAGTGCCCCGCCTGCGGCGAGACCGTCGTCAACGACGGAGCCGAAGTCGCCGTCCGCTGCGTCAACCCCGAATGCCCCGCGCAGAGTTTGCGCAACATCATACACTTCGCCTCACGCGACGCGATGGATATAGACGGCCTCGGGCCCGCGCTCGCGGAGCTGCTCGTCAAGGAAGGGCTGATCTCCAACGCCGCGGATATCTACTATCTCGAGGCGGACAAGGTCGCCGCGCTCGAGCGCATGGGACAGACCTCCGCCGCCAACCTGATCGCCGCCGCGGAGCGTTCCAAAAACGCAGGGCTCGCGCGCCTGCTCTTCGCGCTCGGCATACGCAACGTCGGGCTCCAGACGGCGAAGATCATCACGAAGAAATACGACACGCTCGAAAAGCTCGAGGTCGCTACCGCCGAGGAGCTGACGCAGCTCGACGAGATCGGCGGCGTCATCGCTGAAAGCGTCGTTTCCTTCTTCGCGCGCGAAGGCACGCGCCACCTGCTCGGCCGTCTGCGCGAAGCGGGAGTCAAGCTGACCGAGGACGCTAAGGCGAACGCCGACGAACGCTTCGCGGGAATGACCTTCGTGCTGACCGGCACCCTGCCCTCGATGGACAGAAGCGCCGCTTCCGCGCTCATCACCGACCGCGGCGGCAAGGTCTCCGGCAGCGTATCGAAGAAGACGACCTACGTCCTCGCCGGCGAAAACCCCGGCAGCAAGCTGACCAACGCGCAGAATCTCGGCGTTCCCGTCATCAGCGAGGACGAATTCAAAAAAATGCTCGAATAATAAATATTTTTCCAACAAAACGAACCTCCCCGTCGTTAATATAGCGAATGACGAACCGATCACCGCATGGCGAAAGCGAGGGACAGGATGACCGAGTACGCATCGAGACAGTTCACGAGGATCTATGAGAAATACCGCGTTGCCGTCTATTACACGGCGCTCCGCTTGACGCGCTCAAAGGAAGCCGCAGAGGACGTCATGCAGTCGGTATTCCTCGAGCTGATGGAAAACTGCGAAAACAACGGCTCCGTGCCCGACGAGATCGGCGGCTGGCTGATAAAGCTCGCCAAATACCGATCGCTCGACCACGTCAAAAGCGAAAGCCGCTCCGTTCCCTCGGATGATCCGGAAGCGCACACCGTAAACGCCGCCGCGGATACGGAAAAATCCGTCATGATCCGCCAGGCGCTCGGCACCCTCTCCGATGAAGAGCGCGAGATCTTCGATCTGAAGGTGCTCGGCGGCTTCAAGCACCGCGAGATCGCAGAGATCGTTTCGTCAAACCCGTCCACCGTCCGCTGGCAGTACGCGCAGATCGTCAAGAAACTCAAGCCGCTGCTGGCAGACCTGAATTAACGATTGGGAGGTTTTGTTATGAACTTCAACAGATTCAAGAATGAATACCGCGCGATAGCGAAGGCAGAAACGCCCGACACGCCGGTCGTTCCGCAGGTTGCGGAAACTGCGAAGCCGCGCTTCACGCAGCGCCCCGCGTTCCGCTTCGCGATGGCGGCGCTTTCGCTGCTGCTCGTTGTCGGCATTTCGCTGACCGCGGTCTACGTCGTGCCGAAATCGAACGGCGTCGCCGTCTCCGGCGGCAAGCCGGAGCTCACTCGCTGCGCGACCTACGACGACCTCGACGCCGTCTTCACCAAGGCGAAGGACCGCGCCGATTCGCGCAACGTGTTTGACGGTATGTATTACAAATCTGCGACGGCGACGAACGACGCCTTTAGCGGCGTTTCAGACTACGCCGGGGATCCCGAAAACATCACCATCGGCGGCGTAGAAGAAAGCGCTTTCGCGCCTGCGCTGCCGGAAGGAACCGACGGCGGCTACAGCAAGACGAACGTCCAGGTCGACGGCGTCGACGAAGCCGATATCGTCAAGACGGACGGCAAGTTCGTCTACGTCGCCAAAGAAGGACACGTCGTCGTTTTCGACGTAAGGACGCCTTCCGAAATCGCAAAATCGTCAACCATACGCGTTGACGATCTGCTCGACAACAGCGTTTACGGCTACGCAAACGTCATCGAAATGTTCCTTGAAAACGATCTGTTGACCGTCGTCTTCACGGCTGAAAAGCAAAGATACCGCGACGAGATGCTTTATTCCGACTACTACTTCGCGATGCGCGACAATTCGCAGTTCGGCGTCGCTGTCTATGACGTTTCCGATCCCGCGAAGCCCGAGACCGTGCGGTATTACACGCAGGAGGGCTCGTATATCAGCTCCCGCCGCGTCGGCGATCACGTCTATGTCGTAACGAGAAAATACGTCTTCGCCGGCAATTATGACGGCAAGCCCGAATCCGTCGTCCCCTGCCGCTGCGACAGTACGGTCGAAGAAACTGCGGCTCCGCTCGCGCCAGACTGCGTCTATATCGGCGAAAACACCACCAATTTCATCACGCTCGGCGCGCTGAATATCAAGGACGCCTCCGAGCCCGCCGGCACCGTGACCGTGCTCGGTGAAGGTCACACCGTCTATTCCTCCGCAAAGGCGCTTTACGTCTTCGGCACGCGCTACGATTACGAGCCCGCCGACACCGACGACGCCGAAGGCGCGGTTTTAGACGCCGCGATCACGACGAATATCTACAAGTTCACGATGAGCGGCTCCGAGCTCGCCTTCACCGCCTCCGGCAGCGTCAACGGCACTATGATAAATCAGTTCGCCGCCGACGAATACGAGGGCAACCTCCGCGTCGCCACCACCTACGATGGATATACAACTAAGGAGGATAAGACGGTCGAATTCTACACCGAGAACGCCGTCACGATCCTCGACGAAAACCTCGAGAAGCTCGGCGAGCTGACCGGACTCGCGAAGGGCGAACACATCTACTCCGTCCGCTTCAACGGCGCGACCGGATACGTCGTCACCTTCCGCACCGTCGACCCGCTCTTCGCCTTCGACTTAAGCGACCCGAAGGAGCCGAAGGTCACCGGCGAGCTGAAGATCCCCGGCTACAGTGAATACCTCCATCCATATGACGAAAACACGCTCCTCGGCATCGGTCAGGACGCCGCGGCCGAGAGCGAGGACGCCGACATCGCCTATTATCAGGGGCTGAAGATCGCGCTCTTCGACGTCACCGATCCCGATAATATGGCAGAGATCGACACCTTCATCCTCGGCGACAGAGGCACCTACTCCGCGGTCGAGCGCGACCACAAGGCGCTCGCCTACTACGGAGAACGCGACGTTTTCGGCCTGCCGGTCGAGCTCTTCACCTTCAAAGGCAAACAGGAAAACATATACGACTACGGTGAGTTTGACGGCTACTCCTTCTGCGTCTTCTCGATGGGCGGCGGCGAAAAGATCGAGCTCGTCAGTCAGATACAGCAGCTCCGCGCCGGAGCCGGCGACGGTGAAGATAAAACGCTCGACATCACCCGCGGTATCTTCATCGGCGACAACGTAGTGACGATCTCCTGCGATATGATCCAGATCAACGACTACGCCACCGGCGAGCTGCTCGGCAATCTCACGTTCTGATACGCGCTTTCAAGCTTTCATTATTTCTCCTTTACAGAAAGGCGTTCCGAAAGGAACGTCTTTTTGTTACGCTCTTTTGTTGCGCGCTTTTTACGGACAAGTGTTCTATACGGACGAGCCTCGGCATATCATTTACAAAAACGGGGTGAGTTTATGGACTCTGACGGAATCATATCGCTTCTGCCGGCGCGGTTTCGCGGGGCGGCGGAGGCGCTGAAAAACGAATTATACGAGCTGCGCGTCTTCGCCGGAGGAGGCGTTTGGGCGGTCGCGAAAAGCGGCGTCAGACGCGTCGGAAGCATCGACCGCAGCGAGTTCCGTAAGCTATTTTCCGAGCTTTGCGGCGGCGCGCCGTACGCCTATGAAAGCGAGATAAAGCGCGGATACTTCACCGTCGGCGGCTGCCGGATAGGCGTATGCGGCACCGCGGTCGCCGAGGACGGAAAGATCGTTTCGGTCAAGGACGCGCGATCGCTGAACCTGCGCTTCGCGCGCGAGGTAAAAGGCGCGGCGGACGGGCTTTTCGCCGCGCTCGGCGGGAGCATCAGCGGCGGCCTGCTGCTCGCGGGTCCGCCCGCCTGCGGCAAGACTACCCTGCTGCGCGATCTGGTGCGGCGGCTCTCCGAAAGCGGGCGCAAGGTCTGCGTCATAGACGAGCGCGGCGAGATCGCCGCCGTCGCTGACGGATTCCCATCCGCCGACGTCGGGCCGCTGACGGACGTTCTGGACGGCTACCCGAAGACCTACGCGGCCGAGCTTGCGCTGCGCTGTCTTTCCCCCGACGTCATCGTATGCGACGAGGTCGGCGAAGGCGAAGCGGACGCGCTGATCGAATGCGCAGACTGCGGAGTCGACGTCGTAGCGGCGGTTCACGGGAACGAACGCTCCCGCCGCTTCAGGCGGCTCGCGGAAAGCGGCTGTTTCCGCCGCGCGGCGTTCTTCAAAGCCGGCGCGGTCGGAGTGATAGAAAGGGTGACGGTAATTGCTGACGCTTAGATTCGCCGCCGCCTGCGCCGCGGGCGCGGGAGTCTTCTGGTGCGGACTGCGGCGCAGCCGCCGCATATCAGCGCGCGCCGAAACCGCCGAGGCGCTCGCCGCCTCTGCCGGACGCATACGCTCCGCGATCATGCACCGCCACGCGCTGAAGCGCGAGCTTCTGGCGGAGCTGCCCTTCCCCTGCGGCGGCGACGAGGCCGCGCTGCTCGAATACCTTGACGGAGCGGACTTCCCCTTCGGCGAAAAGGAGGCGGAAAAGCTCCGCGCTTTCATATCCGCGCTCGGCGAAGGCACGCTCGAGCGGCAGCTCGCGCTGACGGACGACTTCCGCGACTTCTGGAAAGACGCCGCCGAAAGCGCGAAACGCGAAAAGGCCGAAAAAGGCCGCCTCTGCCTCTCGCTCGGCGGGCTCGGCGGACTTGCGGCGATCATCATATTAGCGTAAGGAAGGCAATTCGATGGACGTTGACCTCATTTTCAAGATCGCGGCGGTCGGGATAATAACCGCCGTATTAAATCAGCTCCTCGTGCGCTCCGGCAGAGAGGAACAGGCGATGCTGACGACTATCGCCGGCCTCGTGGTCGTGCTCGTCGTGATTTCGGGCGAAATCAGCCGTCTTTTCGCCATGATAAAGACGATGTTCGGTTTCTGATGAATATTTACACGGTCGCCGCGATCGGCGTCATCGGCGCGCTGATATGCGTTTTATTGAAGCAGTACCGGCCGGAGCTCGCGCTGCTTGCCGGAGTGGGAGTTTCGGCGTTTATTCTTTCCGGACTCATCGACGTCGCGCTCGACGCGATAAGCTTCTTCCGCGAGCTCGCGGACGCTTCCGGAATGTCCGCGCTCAGCGTGCGCACGCTGCTCAAATGCGTCGGCGTCTGCTTCGTCACGGAGTTCGCCTCCGACACCTGCCGCGACGCGGGAGAAAGCGCTCTCGCGGCGCGGGTGGAAACCTTCGGGCGACTCGCCGCCTTCGCCGTTTCGATACCGCTGCTGCGTGAATTCGCGTCGCTCGTCGCGGCGCTGATAAAGGGCTGAAATGAAAAGACGTTTATGCTTGACAATACTGCTCGCGGCTCTGCTCGTTCTGCTGCCCGCGCGCGTTCACGCGCTGACGGAGGACGAGCTCGTGCGCCGGCAGGAGGACGCCGCGGATACGGCTTCGGTCGCGGAGGCGGTGCCGGAATCCGCCGCGGACGCGCTCGAGGAGCTTGGGATCGACCCCGCGCACCCCGCCGAGGGAATGAAAAAGTTCACGATCAGCGCGCTGTTTGACGTCGTCAAAGACGGACTGCTCGGCGCGGTATCCGCGCCCCTGCGTTCGCTCGGTGCGATACTCGGCGCGGTGCTTATCGCGTCGGTCTTCGCGGACGAAAAGCGGCGCGTACTGCGTTCCGTATGCACCGCGGGCGCGGGGATCGCGGTCATCGCGCCGATCGCTTCGCTCGCCGCTTCCGCCGCCGCGACGCTGACGGAATGCTCGGTCTTTATGACCGCTTCCTTGCCCGTCTTCGCGACGCTGACCGTCTCGGGCGGGATGCCGGTCTCGTCGGGGTTCATGAACGCCGCTATGCTCGGGCTCTCGAACGCGCTTTCCGCGATCGGCGGCAAGGTGCTGCTTCCCGTCGCCTGCGCGTCGCTGGCCTTATCCGCGGTCGGCGCGTTCGCGCCGGAGCTGAAGACGGAAAAGCTCGCCTCAAGCGTGCGGAATTTCACCCTGTGGGGCGTCGGCGCGGCGCTGACGCTTTATCTGACGTTTATCGGCATACAGTCGGGCATCACGTCTTCCCTCGACGGGCTGACGCACAAGGCACTGAAGGTCACCGTCTCCGGCGCGCTCCCCGTCGTCGGCGGGATTATCTCCGACGCTTCGGAGACCGTCTTCGGCGCGGCGGAGCTGATACGCGGCGGCATGGGCGGGCTCGCGCTCGTCGTGATAGCCGTCGCCTTCGCGAAGCCGCTTTTCACCGCGCTCGTCTGGGCGGCGGCGCTTCGGCTCGCGGAGTTCGCCGCCGCGTCATTCGGGAGCGACGACGTCGCGGCTCTCACAGGCGCGGCGCGGAAAACGGTCACGGCGACAGCCGCGCTGCTCGCGGCCGCCGCGGTAGCGATTACCGTTTCGGTGGCGATACTCGTCAGATTGAAGGTGTGACAATGGAGGAATTCCGCATATACGCGACCGGCGTCGTCTTCTCCGTTCTCGCGGCGGGCGCGGTGTTTCTGCTGCTGCCCGCGAAGCAAGTCGCGAAGCCGGCGCGTATCGCCGCGGCGGTCGCGGTGCTGCTCGTGCTGACCGCTCCGCTGCTGAAGCTTTCCGGCGACTACCGTGATATAATCGCCGCCGCGGATACCGACCTGCCCCCGCATTACTACGACCTCGCGGAAACACAGCGCAAGCAGCGCACGGAGCTCGCGCGGGAGCGTTTTTCGCAATCCGTGCGCGATATTCTCGAAAGAAACGGCATAAGCCCGTCTGACGTGAATATATATGTTACGGAGAAAAACGGCGAACTGCAGCTTTACGACGTCGCGCTGACGCTCCCCTCCGACGTTACCGCCGCGGAGCGAAGTAAGGCGATGCGCGTGGTGACGGAGGTTTTCGGCGTCGAGCCCTCCGTTGAAATAGAAAGGTGAAAGCAATGTCGGATAAAAAGAAACGCGTCGTCGGCGTCGTCTCGGGCGCGAAGCTGAAGAAGGCGCTGAAATCGAAAAAAGGGCTCGCGGTCATAGCCGTCGCCGCGGTGGCGTGCCTGCTGTTTTTCTCGTCGTCCGGATCGGCGGCGAAGAGCGCGAAGCCGCCTTCGCCCGCGGAGACGTTTGACGCGGATGCCTACGTCGCCGCGCTTGAAAAGCGGCTGGAAAGCATCATCTCCTCCGTCAGCGGCGCGGGCAAAACGCGCGTTATGCTCACGCTCGACGGCTCGGCGGAATATTATTACCAGACCGACGCGAAGGAGACGGACGAAAACGACGGCGACGCGAAATACACGCACTCATCCGACTTCGACACCGTCGTCGTGAAAAACTCCGACGGCAGCGAAAGTCCGGTGCTCGCATCGTCGCTTTCGCCGCCGGTGACGGGAGTCGTGGTCGTCTGCCGCGGCGCCGGCAGCCCGGAGGTGAGAGAAAGCGTATACAACGCGGTAAGGGCGCTGCTCGGCATACCCGCGAACAAGATCTGCGTCCTGAAAATGAGTTAGCATTCGCCGTTCGGCGTCAGAAAAGGAGAATCACTATGTTCAAAAAGAAGAAATGGATCGTATTATCCGCGATGGTGCTCGCGCTCGGGACCGCGCTGTTCCTCAACTGGCAGTTGACGGACGCGGACGCCGCCGTCAGAGAAAACGACTCGCAGGAAGTCAAGGTCATCGGCGAAGCCGAGCTCGTCAACGGCACGGCGAACGGCAACTTCGACGAGTTCTTCTCGGCTGCGCGTATGCAGCGCGAGACGTCCCGCGCGAGCTCGCTCGAGATACTCGACGCGATAGCCGCGAGCGCGGACGTAGACGAAGCGTCGAAGACCGAAGCCGCGGAGGCCGCTTCCGCGATAGCGAGGCGCATCGAGGCGGAGGCGAATATCGAGAGTTTGATAAAAGCCAAGGGATTCGCCGAATGCGTCGTGATGATCGGCGACGACGGAGTCAAGGTGATGGTGCAGTCAGCGGGCCTCCTCCCCGCTGAAGCCGCGCAGATCGCCGAGATCGTCACGGGCGAGACCGGCGAGGAGCTCGCAAACGTCAGGATAGTCGAAGTGAAATAAGGCGAAGATATGATGAGAGCCGCTTCTACGGAAGCGGCTCTTGAGTTATATTGCGGACGGGCGATGCTCGTCCCTGCCGCCGAAGCGCCATACAAGCGCTTGTCATTCCGCGAGCTTCGCGGCGATGCGGAGCGCGCAGCGCGTCGGAAACGGACGGTCCGGCTTCGCGGCGGAGACGGCGCCGGCGAAGGTCATTCGAGTGCCGCGGCAAGCAATAGCGATAACATCTTTTTCATAATCTCTCCTTTCAGTTTTCGACGACGGTTTTCATCGAAAGACTGATGCGCTTCTTTTTGAGGTCGACGCCGAGCACGCGGACGGTCACGACGTCGCCGACGGAGACGACTTCGGACGGGTGCTTGACGAACTTATCGCTGATCTGCGAAACGTGGACGAGCCCGTCCTGGTGGACGCCGATATCGACGAAGGCGCCGAAGTCGATGACGTTGCGGACGGTACCCTTCAGCGTCATCCCTTCGCGCAGATCCTCCATCGCGAGCACGTCCGTGCGGAGCAGCGGCGGCGGAAGCTCGTCGCGTGGGTCGCGCCCGGGCTTCGCGAGCTCTTTGACTATATCCGCGAGGGTCGGTTCGCCGACGCCGAGCTCGGCGGCGAGCTTCGCGATCGACGCGGGAGTGAGCGACTCCGCGGCGGAGGCGGCTTTGCCTGCCGCGACGTCCGCGGGCGTGAGCCCGAATCGCTTCAGCAGCGCCTTCGCGGCGGCGTAGGATTCCGGATGCACGCCGGTGTTGTCGAGCGGGTCGGCGCCGTCCGCTACGCGCAGGAAGCCCGCGCACTGCTCGAACGCTTTCGGCCCGAGCTTCGGGACCTTTTTCAGCTCGCTTCTGGACTTGAAGCGGCCGTTCTCCTCGCGGTATGCGACGATATTTTTCGACAACGCGGGAGTGATCCCGGCAATGTGCGAAAGGAGCGCGGGCGAAGCGGTGTTGAGCTCCGCGCCGACGCTGTTGACGCAGTCCTCTACCACGCCGTCGAGCGCCTCGTCCAGACGCTTCGGCGGCATATCGTGCTGATACTGCCCGACGCCGATCGCCTTCGGCTCGATTTTGACGAGCTCGGCGAGCGGGTCCTGCAGGCGCCGCGCTATCGAAACGGCGCTGCGTAGCGTCAGGTCGAAGTCCGGCATCTCCTCGGCGGCGAGCTTGGACGCCGAATAGACCGACGCGCCCGCCTCGCTGACCACCATATACGACACTTTATTTGTCAACTCGTGAAGCAGGTTTGCGGTAAACAATTCCGTTTCTTTCGATGCCGTGCCGTTCCCTATCGCGATAATTTCAACGCCGTGCTTTTTGATGAGGTCTTTAAGTATACGCTTTGACTTTTCCGCCTGCGCCTCGCCGTGAGTGAGGTAGACGACGGAGGTGTCGAGCACCTTGCCGGTGCCGTCGACGACGGCAACCTTGCAGCCGGTGCGGTAGCCAGGGTCGAGCCCCATGGCAACCTTGCCCTTGACCGGCGGCTGAAGCAGCAGCTGGCGCAGATTCGCGCCGAAAAGCTTTATCGCGCCTTCGGACGCGGAGTCGGTCAGCTCGGCGCGTATCTCCCTCTCTATCGACGGGAATATCAGGCGCGAATATGAGTCCTCGCACGCCTCCGCGACGGCGGCGGCGCAGGGCGTTTCGCCTCTGACGTAAAGCGATCTTATCGAATTCAGCGGCTTCTCGTCATCCATGCCGATCGAGACCTTCAAAAAGCCCTCTTTTTCGCCTCTGTTGACCGCGAGGACGCGATGTCCGGCGACGTCGCGGACGGGCTGTGAGAAGTCGTAATACTGCTCGTAGACGCTCTCGGCGCTTTCGTCGGCGGCTTTGGAGTCCAGCCGCCCGCCGAGCATTACGAGGTTGCGAATGCGGCGGCGCACCTCGGCGTTGTCGGAAACGTCCTCCGCGATGATATCCTTCGCGCCCTGAAGCGCGTCTTCGGCGGTTTCGACTCCCTTTTCCGCGTCGATATACTTCGCGGCGAGCCCGAGCGGATCGGCGTTTCCGCTCTGCCCCGCGAGAAGCTCCTTCGCTAAGGGTTCAAGTCCCTTTTCCTTAGCGACGGAGGCGCGCGTTTTGCGCTTCGGGCGGAAGGGGCGGTAGATGTCGTCGATCTCGGCGAGCGTCGCGGCCTTGTCGAGCGCGGCGGAGATCTCATCGGTCATATTCCCCTGCTCCGTTATCAGCCCGCGCACCTCCTCGCGCCGCGCGTCGAGGTTGCGCAGGTAGGTCAGCTTATCCGCGATCTGACGGATGAGCTGGTCGTCCATCGTGCCGTGCGCCTCCTTGCGGTAGCGCGCGATGAAAGGGATCGTGTTGCCCTCGTCGAGAAGGGCGATTATGTTGCCGACGTATTCTTCTTTTACGTTGAACTGCTTTGCGATTACTTCGGAATAGTTCATTTATTTCTCCGCTTTCTGAAAACAGTATCTGAACGGCGACGCGAGGAGGCCGCTTGAATTATAAAGATTGTGTTCCGGCGCGTTGCGCCAGCCCATGGAAACGCCTGCCGCGTCCGGCGGCAGCTTGACGAAAACCGCGCCGTCGGCGATCGCGCACTCCGCGGGCGCCTCGCCCTCCGGCAGCAGCGCGTAAACGTCGCGCGGTGCGCCGTCGAAGCGCAGGCCGTCCGCGTGGGAGAAGGTCAGCTTCGCCTCCCCGTCCGCGACGGAGACGGCTTCGAGCACCGGGCCGCAGTATTCGACCCCGCGCCCGAACTGACGGCACAGGACGGCGTTCGCGAGCGCCTCGCCGACGCCGCGCTTCTTAGTCGGGTGGATGTTATCCGCCTCGCCGGTGTTGAAAAGCGTGACCATATACGTCTTGTCCAGCGTCTTCGACGCCTTCTCTATCCCTTCGCGTATGACCGCCCACGCGGGCTCGCTCTCCGGCTCGTTGAAGGGCATTATCTGCACGCAGTAAAACGGCAGCTCGTATCCGAAGCGTCCGCGCCAGTCGTTTATCAGCGCGGCGAGCATTTTGTCGTAGTTCCGCGCCTCCTCGACGCGGCGGTCGCTTTCGCCCTGATACCACAGCGCGCCCGCGAATGAATACGGGATAAGCGGCCGCAGCTTGTGGCGGTAAAGCCAGCAGTTTTGGTTGAACTTATATTCAAAAAAGTCGTTGTGCCGCACGGCGACGAGCGCCTGATACTCCGGCGTATTCACCACCTCCGGCGAGGTCCACGCGTCCACGGTGGAAGCGCCGATGCTACTGCATACGATCCCGACCGGAACGCCGGTCTCGGCGTTCAGCTTCGCCGCGAAGTAGTAGGCGACGGCGGAGAAGCCCTTCGACGCCTCTTTTCCGCACTTTTCCCAGCCCTTGAAGTCGAGCCACGGATCGAGGTTATCGTCCGGAAAATGCGGCTCCTTGAAGTATCTGACGGCGTCCGTTTCCGCGTACGCCTCCTGCCCGATCTCTCCGAGCATCAGCGCCATATTCGACTGCCCGGAAGCGAGGTAAACGTCGCCGACGAGGATATCGCGGATGACGGCTTCTTCGCCGCCGAGCGTGACGCGCATTTCATAAGGCCCGCCCGCGGAGGCCGCGGGAAGCGTCACGACGAAGCCGCCGTCGGCGGTGAAGCGGGTTTCGCGGCCGAGGAACTCGACCTTGCCCTCGCCTTTCCCGCTGCCGAAAACGCGTATCTCCTTATCGCGCTGCAGCACCATCCCGTCGCAGAATATTTCGGCTAATTTCATAATAACACCCCTTGCTTATCTATGCATATATTTTACCGCAAACCGCGCCCGAAGTCAACCGGAAACGCCTTTGCGAAAAAAAGCGGGATCCGTCGAAAAAACCTCTTGACATCCGGCGCGAATAGTGGTAGTTTTTCTATGTTAAAATCTCAAACGGACAGTGACGCGACCAATGCAGCCGACGGAAAAACCGAATATCGCACGAGCGACGAAGGCGTTTATCGTAAAATACGCCGTTATGTTCGTCGCTTTTATTGCGGCCGTTATCACGAGCGTCATCGTCCCGCCGGACGCCGAATACGCCCGCTACTTCGACTATAAGACGCTGACCTGCCTTTTCTGCGTGCTCGCGGTCGTATGCGCTTTGAAGAACGTGCGCTTCTTCTACCTGCTGGCGCGGAAGGCGGTGCATTTTTTCAGAAACGCACGCAAGTGCATACTCACGCTCGTCTATATCACCTTCATAGGCTCGATGCTGATAGCGAACGACATGGCGCTGCTGACCTTCCTGCCGCTCGGATACCTCGTATTGACGACGACCGGCAAAGAGAAGTATATGGCGTTCACATTCATAATGCAGAATATAGCGGCGAACCTCGGCGGTATGCTCACTCCCTTCGGCAATCCGCAGAACCTCTATCTATACACGAAGTTCAACATTCCCGCGACGGAGTTCATGAAGATAATGGCGCCGCCGTTCGCGGTATCTATCGCGCTGATAACGCTCTGCTGCGTCTTTTTCGTGCGCCCGGAGCGGCTGGAGGTACCGGATGAAAAGGTAGAGCTCGACCCGGTAAAAACGACGGTATATCTGGCGCTTTTCGCCCTCTCGATAGCGATAGTTTTCCGAGGAATACCCTATTGGATAGGGCTGATCGTCATTCCGGCGGCGCTGCTCGTCTTTGACAGAAAAGCGCTGCTTCAGGTGGACTATCCCCTGCTGCTGACCTTCGTTTTTTTCTTCGTCTTCGCCGGCAACATGGCGCGGATAGAAGCGGTGCGCGGTTTTTTCTCGTCGCTGCTCGACCGGAACACGCTCGTTTTCAGCGCGGCGAGCTGCCAGTGCATAAGCAACGTGCCATCGGCGATACTGCTCTCGCAGTTCACGGCGAACTACCCCGACCTGCTCGTCGGAGTCAATATCGGCGGCGTCGGCGCGCTGATCGCTTCGCTCGCGAGCTTGATAACCTTTCGCGAATACGTCAGGCACAACCCCGGAAAAACGTGGAGCTATATCGCGAAGTTTTCTGCGTTCAACTTCGGCTTCCTCGCGGCGCTGATCGCGTTCATGAGCGTGATAAAACTGCTGTGAAAAGAGAACAAAAAAGTAACGGCGCGTTTCAAGCGAAACGCGCCGTTATTATTACGCCTTTTATTATTTGCTAAGCTTCTCGTGGATGGCGGCGGCGGCTTTTTTGCCCGCGCCCATCGCGAGGATGACCGTAGCCGCGCCGGTGACGGCGTCGCCGCCGGCGTAGACGTTCGGCTTGCTCGATTCCATCGTCTCTTCGTTGACGATTATGCAGCCGCGGCGGTTGGTATCAAGTCCCGCGGTCGTGCTTCTGATGAGCGGGTTCGGCGTCGTGCCGAGCGCCATTATCACGGCGTTGACAGGAATGACGAAGTTGCTGCCCTGCTTCTCGACCGGACTGCGGCGGCCGCTTTCGTCCGGCTCGCCGAGCTCCATCTCGACGCACTCGATGCCGCTGACGCAGCCGTTCCCGTCGTCGAGCACGCGGACGGGGTTGGTCAGCATCTTAAAGTCGACGCCCTCCTCCTTGGCGTGGTGGACCTCTTCGACGCGGGCGGGCATTTCCGCCTCGCTCCTGCGGTAGATGATATAGACGTGATCGCTGCCCATGCGTAGCGCACAGCGGGCGGCGTCCATCGCGACGTTGCCTCCGCCGACGACGGCGACGCTGCCGCCGCGCTTGATTGGCGTGTCGTATTCGTCCTTGTACGCTTTCATCAGGTTGATGCGAGTCAGGTATTCATTGGCGGAATAGACGCCGTTGAGCGCCTCGCCCTCGATGCCCATGAACTTCGGGAGTCCAGCGCCGGTGCCGACGAAGACGGCGGAGTATTCGCCGCCGAGCAGCTCGTCGATCGTGACGGCTCTGCCGACGACGGCGTTGAGCTTGATCTCCACGCCGGAGGCCTCAAGCGCGTCGATCTCCGCCTTGACGATCTCCTTGGGCAGACGGAACTGCGGGATGCCGTAGACGAGCACGCCGCCGGCAACGTGAGACGCCTCAAAGATAGTGACCGAGTAACCGAGCTTCGCGAGCGCGCCCGCGCAGGTAAGACCCGCGGGGCCGGCGCCTACGACGGCGACCTTCTTGCCGTTGGGGGCGGCTTTTTCGCCGGCGTCTCCCTTGCCGAAGCAGTAGTCGGCGGCGAAGCGTTCAAGCCGACCGATGCCGACCGGCTCGGTCTTTATGCCGCGCACGCACTTGCTCTCGCACTGGTTCTCCTGCGGGCAGACTCTGCCGCAGACGGCGGGCAGCGCGTTCGTTTCCTTTATCTTCGCGTAAGCGCCCTCGATATCCCCCGCCTTGATAAGCGAGATGAAGTCGGGGATGCGCACGCCGACGGGGCAGCCGCTGACGCAGGGGCTGTTTTTGCAGTTGAGGCAGCGTTCCGCCTCGCCCATCGCCATTTCCATGGTGTAGCCGAGGGCGACCTCTTCGAAGTTTTTGTTTCTGACGTCCGGGTCCTGAACGGGCATCGGGCATTTGTTGGGTGTCATGTTTGCCATTATTTGCCTCCCATGCCGAGACGGCACTTATGCGCTTCGACCGCGGCCTTTTCCTCCGCCTTGTAGAAGCCGTTTCTCCTCATCGCCTCGTCGAAGTCGACAAGGTGTCCGTCGAAGTCGGGGCCGTCGACGCAGGCGAACTTCACTTCGCCGCCGACGGTGACGCGGCAGCCGCCGCACATCCCCGTGCCGTCGATCATTACGGTGTTCATGCTGACGATGGTCTTTATGCCGTACTCCTTCGTAAGCTTCGATACGAACTTCATCATCGGCAGCGGGCCGATGGCGATGACGGCGTCGTAGTCCGCGCCCTCCTCGATGTGCTTTTTCAGCTCGTCGGTGACGAAGCCCTTGTTGCCGTTGGAGCCGTCGTCGGTGGTTATGTAGAGGTTATCGCATACGGCGCGCATCTCGTCCTCGAGGATGACGATGCCGACGTTGCGGAAGCCCGCGATGATGTCCACCTTCGCGCCCATTTCGTGAAGCGCCTTCGCCTGCGGATACGCGATCGCGCATCCGAGTCCGCCGCCGATGACGGCGGCGCGCTTTATGCCCTCCAGCTCGGACGGTCTGCCGAGCGGGCCGACGACGTCGCGGAGGCAATCGCCCTCGTTCATTTCGCCGAGGCGCATCGTCGTGGCGCCGACCTCCTGGAATATGATCGAGACCGTCTGCCTTACGGCGTCGTGGTCGGCGACGGTGAGGGGTATCCTCTCACCGTGCTCGTCGATGCGGAGCATGATGAACTGCCCCGCCTTAACCTTAGCGGCGACGAGCGGCGCTTCTATCTCCATCAGCACCGTGTTTTCGTTCAGCCGTTGTTTTTTAACGATTTTGTGCATAGCCGTATTCCCCCAGAATAGTATCAATATATCTCACGAGCGCATCCTGCCACGGCGGGAGTCGCTTGAAGCCGGCGTCGTCAAGCGCCTGCTTTGACATACGCGAATTTTTCGGCCGTTTCGCTGCCTGCGGGCGCATTTGCAGGTATTCCTCCGTGCTGATCGGAAGGACCTTCACGTCCGCGCCCGCGGCGTCAAAGATCGCCTGCGCGAACTCAGCCCAGCTGCAGTACCCCTCGTTAGTGGCGCAGTAGACGCCGTATTTCTCCGTCTGCACCATATCCGCGAGCAGCACGGCGAGGTCGGCGGTGTAGGTCGGCGAGCCGATCTGGTCGTCGACGACGGTCAGTTCCCCCCGCGTTTCGCCGAGCTTCAGCATCGTGCGGACGAAGTTGCCGCCGTTGACGCCGAACACCCACGAGATGCGTACGATGAAGAGCTTATCCGTCTGCTCGGCAGCGCGGAGTTCGCCGAGGTATTTGCTCTCGCCGTATTTGTTTATCGGCGCTTTCGGGCTGTCGGGCGCGAAGGGTTCGCTCCCCTGCCCGTCGTAAACGTAGTCGGTGCTGATGTAGATCAGCTTTGCGCCGACGGATTTGCACGCCTTCGCGATATTGCCGGTGCCTTCGGCGTTGACGGCGAAGCAGAGCTCCGTCGCCTCCTCCGCCTTATCGACGGCGGTGAAGGCGGCGCAGTGCACGACCGCGTCCGGCGCGCAGGCGGTGACGTAATCCATTACCTGAGCCGCGTTCGTGAGGTCGAAATCCTCGATGTCGACGCCTTTGGCTTCTACGCCGCGCTTTTCAAGCTCCTTGACGACGTCGTAGCCGAGCTGGCCCTTGACGCCCGTGACCAATACTTTCATTTATATCGCTTCCTTATCTGCCGGAGTACATCTTTTCGTAATAATTCTTGTATTCGCCGTTGATGATGTTCTCCCACCACTTGCGGTTGTCGAGATACCACTGCACGGTGTATTTTATGCCGCTCTCGAAGTCGTGGGCGGGCTTCCAGCCGAGCTCGTCGACTATCTTCGTCGGGTCGATCGCGTAGCGCATATCGTGGCCGGGACGGTCGGTGACGTAGGTTATCAGCGACTCCGGCTTGCCGAGCTGTTTGAGTATCTCCTTGACGACCTCGAGGTTGGTCTTTTCGTTGTGGCCGCCGATGTTATAGACCTCGCCCACTCTGCCCTTATGTATGATAAGGTCGATCGCGGAGCAGTGATCCTCGACGAAGAGCCAGTCGCGGACGTTCTCGCCCTTGCCGTAGATCGGCAGCGGCTCGTCGGCGAGCGCGCGGGAGATTATCAGCGGTATGAGCTTCTCCGGGAAGTGATAGGGGCCGTAGTTGTTCGAGCAGCGCGAGATCGTCACCGGCAGCTTGTAGGTGCGGTGGTACGCCAGCACGAGCAGGTCCGCAGCCGCCTTTGACGCGGAGTACGGGCTGGAGGTGTGGATCGGCGTCGTCTCGGTGAAAAAGAGGTCCTTCCTGTCGAGCGGCAGGTCGCCGTAGACCTCGTCGGTGGATACCTGGTGATAGCGCTTGACGCCGTATTTGCGGGAGGCGTCCAGCAGCACCTGCGTGCCCATGACATTGGTCGCGAGGAAAAGCTCCGGCGTTTCGATCGAGCGGTCGACGTGCGACTCCGCCGCGAAGTTGACGACGATATCGAAGCTTTCCTTTTCGAAAAGCTCATAGACGGCTTTGCGGTCGGCGATGTCCGCCTTTACGAAGGAGAAGTTCGGGTTTTTCAGCGCCTCCTCGAGCGTTTCGAGGTTGCCGGCGTAGGTCAGCTTGTCGATGCAGACTATATTGTAGTCCGGGTGCTCCCTGAGCATGTAGTAGATAAAATTCGAGCCGATAAAGCCGGCTCCTCCGGTGACGAGAATCTTCATAACGTCTCCATTCCCCGCCTCAGCGGTTTTATTTGTTATAAATGAAGTTGCAGTCGCTGTCTTTGAGCAGCGGCGCTTTTCTGTCTTTTTCCGAAATTACCGGGTCGCCGTCAACCCACTGCCGCCAGTTGATGCCGATGTCGGGGTCGTCGAATTTGACGGAGCGGTCGCAGTCGGGCGCGTAGTACGCGTCCACCTTGTACTGCACCTCGACGTCGTCGGTCAGCGTCAGGAACGCGTGGCCGAAGCCCTTCGGCAGAAGCAGCTGGCGCTTGTTCTCCTCTGAAAGCTCGACGCCGACGTACTTCTTATAGTTCGGCGAGCCCTTGCGGAAGTCGACGGCGACGTCGATTATCCTGCCGCGCGTGCAGCGGACGAGCTTCGTCTGCGCCATGGGGTTCATCTGAAAGTGCAGGCCGCGGAGCGTTCCTTTCTGCGCGGAGTAGGAGTGGTTATCCTGCACGAATTCGACATCTATACCCGCTTCTTGCAAAACCTTTTTCGAGTAGGTCTCGGTGAACCAGCCGCGGTTGTCGCCGAACACTTTGGGCTCGATGATGAGCACGCCTTCAAGTTCCGTTTTGATTATTTCCATTAACAACGGTTCTCCTTCAGTCTTTTATCTTGCCCTCGGCGACGTTCATAAGATGCTTGCCGTAGGGGGATTTGCCGTATTTGCGGGCCGCTTCCTTCAGCGTTTCGACGTCGATCCAGCCGTTGTTGTAGGCGATCTCCTCGAGGGCGGCGATCTTAGTGCCCTGTCGGTTCTCGATGACGGAAACGTAGGAGGACGCCTCGAGCAGCGAGTCGACGGTGCCGGTATCCAGCCACGCGTAGCCGCGGCCGAGCAGCTCGACGTTGAGGTTGCCCTTTTCGAGGTATATGCGGTTGAGGTCGGTGATCTCAAGCTCGCCTCTGGCGCTGGGCTTCAGCGAAGAGGCGTATTCCGCGACCTTGTTGTCGTAGAAGTAAAGCCCCGTGACCGCGTAGTTCGAGGGCGGGTCCTTCGGCTTCTCGACGAGCGAAACGACCTTGCCGTTCTCGTCGAAGCCGGCGACTCCGAAGCGTTCCGGATCCTCGACGTAGTATCCGAAGATGGTCGCGCCTTCGGTGCGCGAAGCCGCCTTTTTCAGCAGCTCCGCAAGGCCGTTGCCGTAGAAGATGTTGTCGCCGAGTATCATCGCGCAGGTGTCGCCGCCGATGAACTCCCTGCCGAGAATGAACGCCTGGGCGAGTCCGTCCGGCGAGGGCTGCTCCTTGTAGCTCAGGCGCACGCCGTAGCTGCCGCCGTCGCCGAAAAGCTTCTGATAATTCGGCAGGTCGGTGGGGGTGGAGATGATGAGGATATCCCTTATCCCCGCGAGCATCAGCGTCGACAGCGGATAGAATACCATCGGCTTGTCATATACGGGCAAGAGCTGCTTGCTCGTCACCATCGTTATCGGGTAAAGACGCGTGCCGCTGCCGCCGGCAAGAATAATTCCTTTCATTGTGCGCTCCTTTTCAGAATTCTTTTGTATGCCAGGAAATGTAAAAACGGGAAATGCAGGTAGAGCAGCTCGTAGAACATGCGCCTGCCGAGTCCGCCCGGCTTCATATTCATGAAGTATTTGTGCAGCAGCGGCGAAAAGCGCTTGACCTGCTTGCATCTTTCGAGATACGCGATCGAAGCGTCGAGCCCGCCGCCGAGCGCGGAGTAGCCGCGGCACATACGCGCTCCGCGCAGGTGGTTCTGCTCGATGAGCGCGCGCCTGTATTCAAGGTAGCCCGCGTAAGAAGCGTCCCCGCGGCTCTGCCTTATGACGTTGCCGGCGTAGTCGGTAACAGTGCCGTAAACATTGCCCTCGTGGGCGCGGTAGTTCGTCAGCGCGGCGGGCATATAGATGATGCCCATCAGCTCCGCGGCGCAGAAGACGCTCACCCAGTCGTGAGCGAAAACGTCGCTCTTGAAGGGCAGCATCTTGCGCCTGACTGACGCGGTGAAAAGCTGCGAGCAGCCCGCGCAGAAGTGGCGGACGGCGCACGCCTTTATCGCTGTGCCGGAAAGCTTCGGGTAGCTTTTTTCCCTGAACCAGCTCTCCGAAATCACCTTACCCTCCGCGTCTATGCGGCGCATATCGGTGTAGGCAAGACTTTTGCCGGACGTTTTAAGCACCGAGAGCATTATCTCGAGTTTACCGGGCGCCCAGACGTCGTCCTGATCGGCGAACGCGACGTAGGGCGCGTCGCTCTGCGTCAGCAGGAACTCGAAGTTGCGGACGAAGCCGAGGTTGTGCGGCTGCTCGAAGAGTTTCACGCGGCGGTCGTTGCGCGCGTATTCGCGCAGGATCTCCCTCGTGCCGTCCGAGGAGGCGTCGTCGCTGACTATCAGCGATATATCGGAGTGCGACTGGCCGAGGACGCTGTCAAGCAGCGGCCTTAAAAACCGTTCTCCGTTGTAAGTCGCAAGTAATACGTCGACCTTTTCCATTACGTTTCTTCTCCGTTATCGTATGTAAAATGCAGTCTTATGATCTTCAGATCGTCCAGCGCGCTGAAAGTTGTTTTATCCAACTGCATATACTCGTATTTCGCCGCGGCGTAGCGCAGATAGCGCGAAATGTTCACCGCTTTGCCCGTCGCGTACTGCAGGTATTCCTTCACCGCCGCGTAGTCGCGTTTGCCGGCGAATTTGAGCGCGAGGAAGTCGCGGCGGTCCCTGACGGCAGCGACTATTTCCGCGCCTATCCCGGGTATATCGAGCTCGGCGTAATAGCCGCCGTTGCGGTAGAAATAATTGCAGGCGACCGCTTCGCTCTCCGGGTATTCCGCCCAGTCGTTCGGCTTATGGGACGCGGTCATCTCCTCGCTCGTCACGCAGAAGTAGCTGTATTCCGCGAGGCGTTCCTCCGCCTCCGGCTCGCCCCACGTTATATCGGTGTAATACCATTCGCCGTCGAGCTGAAGCGCGCTCCATTCGTGGTTGTATTTCTGCCCCGTTTCGGCGTTCGTCACGGTGCCGATAATTGAAGTCGCGAATACCCCCACCCTGCGCAGCAGGTACTGATACGCCGCCGAATATCCGGCGCAGACCGATTCGTGATTGACGAAAACGCTGACGATGCACTGACTGTCGTCTGTAAGCGGATCGTAGTCCTTGCGTTCAATGATAACCTCCGCGGTCTCGTTGTCGTATTCGGTGGTATCTATTATGTATTCGTATGCCGCGAGCGCCTTCTCGTAGTCGCTTCTGTCCCCGTACTCCTCCGCGAAAGCGGTGCAGACGGCGTCTATCTGCGCCGTCAGCTTCGTGACCTGCTCGCGTGTGTAGCGGTAGCGCGGTGTGTACCTGCCGCCCATATAGAGCAGCGGGATGAGGTTCTCGTCATAGTAAACACCCGAGTTCGCCACCCAGAACAGCTCCGGACAGTCCAGCAGCATCAGCTTGTTTATGCGGATCATATCCTTGACAGGGAGCGTCAGGCCGGTGACCTCTTCGTCCATACGCTGATATGCGGCGAGCAGCAGCCGGTAATTCAGCTTCTCCTCCTCGGTAAGCTGATCGTAATAAAACTTGCGCGTACCCGAAACGTCAATCACCGCTTCGCTCTGCGGAGTGGTAACGCGGCGCAGGAAAACAACGCCCCTGTTCACGAAGGAACAGCCCGTCGCGGCGACGAGCATCAGGGCCGCGACAAGTAACGCCGTCAGCTTTTTCGGAATCACGCTCATTGTTTCTCCTTATCAGAATATTATAACACCGGTCGACCGTTGTTTCAATAGCAACAGCGGCAAACGACGGAAAAACGCGCCGTCAGTACAGGTCGGCAACCTCCTTGATCTTTTCCGCGTACTCCCTTTTCAGCGACTCGGGCGCGAGCACCCTTACCATGCTGCCGCAGCCGAAAAGGAAGGCGAAAAACTGCGGGCTGATCTTCGCTCTGACGCGCAGCTCGAAGCTGTTTTCGTCGTGCTTCGACACGCGGCAGTTCTCGCCGAAGCGGTCGACGACGAGGCCTATGAGTGAGTTGTCAAACAGCAGCGCGACGTCTTCCTCCGGGCCGTTGAACATACGGAAGGTACTCTCCATATACTTGGCGACGTCGAACTTCGCAATCTTGTCGGACTTGTCGGCGGGCCTGTCGGAAACGCGCGGCTGCTCCATCTTGTCGACGCGGAAGTTCTTTATTATATCCTCGGCGGCGTCGTAACCGATCAGGTAGTAGTACTCGTCGTCCCACACCCGTTCACAGGGGGTTATCTCATAGTTTTTGCCGTTCCGGCGGAATGTGCGCTTGACGCGGCTCGTGCCGCCGAAGTCGAGCTTCCACTCGGTGTAGCGGAAGGTTATTGTCTTCCCCGCGGAGATCGCGGAGTGGATCGCGTCGACGTTGTAGAATATGCGTTCGTTGTGCGCGCGGACGCGGTTCGGGACGTAGACGACGCGTTTCAGCTCACCCGCGCGGTATTCGCCCGCGAGTGACGCGATCTTTTTGATGATGCCCTGCGACTTTTTCTCCGTCAGGAATTTCGCCGCCGCGACCGCGTCGACGAGCAGTTTCAACTCCGGCAGGTCAAAGTCGCGCGATACGAGGTAATAACCGGATTGTTTACCTTTAACGTTGACAATATCCATACCGAAGTCGCGCAAGCATTCGATATCATCGTATATGCTTTTGCGCTCGGCGGAAACGCCGTTTTTGTCAAGATACTGTATCAACTCATGAACGCTGACGGGATGCTCCTCATCCGAATAGCGCTCGAGGTAGTCTTTTATATAAAGCAGCTTCAGCTTCTGGTACGGGTTCTTCGGCATCGGAACGCTCCTTTCAGACCGCGTTTATCGGGCTCCCCTCAAGGAAGCTGCGGAGGTTCTCCTCGACCTTTTCCATCAGGCGCACGCGCGCCTCGTAGGTTCCCCACGCGGTGTGGGGCGTAATCGTGCAGTCTGCGCGGTTCAGCAGCGGACTGCCTCCGAACGGCGGCTCCCGCCTCATAACGTCGAGCAGCGCGTGGGATATCCTGCCGCTGTCGAGCCCGCGCGCGAGCGCCTCCTCGTCGACGACTCCGCCGCGCGAGGTGTTTATGATCACGCAGCCGGGCTTGCATTTCGCTATGAAATCGTCGCAGACGTAGTTTGCCGTTTCCGCGTTCAGCGGACAGCAGAAGGCGATGAAATCCGACCTCGCCGGAAGCTCGTCGCGCGAAACGAACTCATACGGGCAGTCCTTCTTCGTGCGGCTCGTGTAGATAACGCGCATACCGAAGGCGTCGGCGATCTTCGACACCGCAGCGCCGATGCTGCCCATGCCGACGACGCCGAAGGTCTTGCCGGCGAGCTCGTGGAGCGGCGTTTCGTAAAAGCAGAACTGCGGGCTCGCGGTCCACTTCCCCGCTTTTACGGCGGCGTTGTGCTCCGCGACGCCGTCGGTCAGCGAAAGGATCAGCGCAAATATGTGCTGCGCGACTGACATCGTGCTGTAGGCGGGCACGTTCGCGACAGTTATGCCGAGCGCGTGCGCGGCCTCCAGGTCGACGGCGTTCGTGCCGGTGCTGAGCAGGCCGACGTATTTCACCGTTTTCAGCCCGCGGAGTGTATCAGCGTCGAGCACGGTTTTGTTTATGATGAGCGCGTCCGCGCCTTCGCTGCGCGGGAGTATCTCCTCGCGCTTGCTGTAGTCGTAGACCTCGTATTCGCCGTATTTCGCGAGCCATTCCCACGAAAGATCGCCGGGGTTGGCGGAGTATCCGTCAAGCACTACCGTTTTCATTTTTACGCTCCTTCCGCGCGCGCCTGCGAAAGCATCTCCGCTGCGCTCTCTCTGGTGACGTCGGTTATCCTGCTTCCGCCTATGATGCGGGCGAGCTCCTCCACCCTGCCGGCTTCGTCGAGCTCTTTGACGGATGTGAAGGTACTGCCGCCGACGACGTTTTTCTCTATCAGAAGATGGCGGTCGGCGTAGGCGGCGATCTGCGCCAGGTGCGTTACCGCGAAGACCTGGCGGTCGCGGCTGACCTCCTTCATCTTTAACGCTATTTTGTCCGCAGCCCTGCCGCTGATGCCCGTGTCGATCTCGTCGAAGATTATGGTGGCAACGTCGTCCTTCTCGGCGAGGGCGGTCTTGATCGCGAGCATTATGCGCGAAAGCTCGCCGCCCGACGCGATGCGGATTATCGGCTTCGGCGGCTCGCCCGGGTTGACGCTGATGAGGAATTCGCAGGTCTCGGCGCCGCCGGAGAAGTAATCACACTCCGTCAGCTTCGCGTTGAAGACGACGTTCGGCATATCGAGGAACTTAAGCTGCGCGAGCACCTCGCGCTCGAATTTCGCGGCGGCGGCGCGCCGCTTTTCCGAAAGCGCGGCGGCGCGTGTCTTCAGCTCCGCGAAGACGGCTTCGCGCTCCGCTTCGAGCTTATTCAGCGCGCCTTCGTAATCGCTGATGAGCCCCAATTCCTCGCTGATTTTTTGGTAGTATTCCAGCACTGCGGCTTCGCTTCCGCCGTATTTGTGCTTCATTTTGTAGATGACGTCGAGGCGCTCCTCGACCTCGTCGATGTTCTCGCCACCGTCCATTGAGTCGAGGAAGGCGGCGACTCTGTCTGCGGCGTCGCGCAGCGAGAAGTAGACCTCCTCAAGCTTCGCGGCGGTCTCAGCGAGCTCGGACGAAACGGATGAAACGCCGTCGAGCAGGCGGCGCGAAAGGTAGACCGCGTCAACGGCGTTGAATTCCTCGCCGTCGCTGAGCTTTTCGCGCGCTTCGGAGAGCGCGGAAACAATGCGCTGACGGTTGAGTATCAGCGCCTTGCGCTCGTTCAGTTCGTCCTCTTCGCCGACGCGGATATTCGCCGCGGCGATCTCATCGCACTGGAAGGAAAGCAGTTCAAGCCGCTTCTCCCTGTCCGCGGATTTGCGGCGCAGGTCGTCTATCTTGTCGGTCAGCGCAGTGTATTCGGCGTATTTTTCGCCGTAGCTCTCAAGCTCGTGCGCGCAGTCGCCGATAGCGTCTATGTAGTCCATGTGCCGCTCCGGCAGCATGAGCAGGCGGCTGTCGTGCTGGCCGTGGATGTCCACGAGCGCGGCGGCGCAGCCGCGTAGCGTCGCGGCGACGACGGGCTTATCGTTTATGCGGCAGTAGCTTTTGCCGTCCGCGGTAACGTCGCGGCGGAAGAGCACCGCGCCGTCCTCCGCGTAGATGCCCGCTTCCGCGAGGAAGCGCAGCGTCGCTTCGTCAACGTCGGTGAAGACGGCGGAAACGGACGCCTTCGCCTCGCCGGAGCGGATCATGTCACGCGCCGCCCTGCCGCCGAGGATGAGGTTTATCGAATCGACGAGGATGGATTTGCCCGCGCCGGTCTCGCCGGTCAGCACGTTGAAGCCGGCGGAAAATTCCACGTCGGCGGAGCGTATCACGGCGATATTCTCTATGTGAAGCGAAGAAAGCATATGCTCCCTCCTTTCCGCGTGTCAGGATATCATTTCTTCCAGATCCATACGCAGCAGCTCCGCGCGCTCGTTGGTGCGGAGCACGACGAAGATCGTGTCGTCGCCCGCGATGGTGCCGACGATGTCGGGGTTCTTCATCGCGTCGATGAGTGAGCAGAGGGCGTTCGCCATGCCGGGATAGCTCTTGATGACGACTATGTTCTGCGCGATATCCGCCTTTATCATCGCCTCGTTGAAGAGCTTGGAGAACTTCTCGGGATTGCCGAGCGCGTCCTCCCTGCCGGAAACGCCGTAGGCGTATTTGCCGGACGGCGTGCGGACTTTGACGAGGTTCAGATCGTTGATGTCGCGCGAGACCGTCGCCTGCGTGACGTTGTAGCCCTCGTCGAGCAGCGCCCTGCGGAGCTCCTGCTGAGTGCTGATAGTGCGGCTTTCGATTATTTCGAGTATCTTGACGTGTCTGGTGGGCTTCATAAGCTTACCTCTCTTCCGGTCAATCTATACCGAATAGTTTTGTTTTTATCTTTTCGTAGAAGGACGCCCCGTCCGGCGTCAGCAGCTCAAGAAACTTATCCGAGCGGCGAAGCACGACGCATTCTCCCTCGCGGAGCGAAACCGGCGCGCCGCCGTCTACGGTCAGCATCGCCTCCCGCTCGTCGAGGCCGAAAACCTTCGCCGAAACCTCAGCCGTATCCGGCAGAACGACCGCGCGCGCCGCCAGCGTGTAGGGGCAGACGGGCGTGACGATCATCGACGATACCTCCGGCGCGACTATCGGGCCGCCCGCGGACATCGAATACGCGGTCGAGCCGGTGGGCGTGGAGATTATGACTCCGTCGCCGCGCACGGTGTATATTTCGCTGCCGTCGACAGCAATGGCTATATCGATTATGCGGGAAATGCCGCCGCGCGATATGACAGCTTCGTTCAGCGCATAGCCGGAGCTCAGCTCGCTTCCGTCGGTGCCGGTCAATTTCACTTCCAGCAGCATACGCTTCTCCCTGCGCGCGCTTTCAAGCAGACCTCCGACGCTGAACACGGCGGGCGCTTCCGGCGCGGTGAGGAAGCCCACTCTGCCGGTGTTCAGCGCGAGCACGGGAATCCCGCGCAGCGCGGCCTCCTTGCCGGCGTGGAGCACCGCTCCGTCGCCGCCGACGACAACACAGAGGTCGGCGTCTTCGCGCAGCCCCTCTTCCGTCACGACGGCCTCGTCACCGGACGCGAGAAGCAGCTCCCGCGCGCGGTTCGCGGCAAGACGGCTGCGCTCGTTATTGTTGCATACTATTAATGCTTTCATAATATCACCCGCCTATGATCTCCTTCAGCGAAGCCGCTATACCGGCTCTGTCGAGGCCGAGCGCGGCGAGCGCTTCTTTCACGGTGGAATGAGGAACGAATCTGTCATCGACGGCGCGGATGACGAACTCTCCGTTCCAGCCCGCCGCGGACAGCTTCGCCAGCATCTGTTCGGCGACGCCGCCGGTCTTTATGCCCTCTTCAAAAAATACTATCCTGTCATATTTCGCTATCCCGTCGGGAAGCTCGAGCGGCTTGATCCTGTTGAGCTTCAGCGTCGAGACGGGCAGATTCTCAAAGTCAATCGCGGCGCGCAGCTCGGAGTAAATACGTCCGTAGGTCACGGCGAGCACGCTCCCCCGCTCCGAGTATTCGTAAGGCGCTCCGGCGTAGGAATAGCCCGCGGGCTTCGTTCCCTCGCCGCCGCGCGGATAGCGGACGACGGAGGGCGCGTCGAGCGCGAGCGCTTCGCCGAGCATCGCGGCGAGTTCGTCGCGGAATGCGGGCGCGTAGACGGTCATTTCGGGAATACCGGTCAAGTACGCGGCGTCAAAAAGTCCCTGGTGGGTTTCGCCGTCCTCGCCGACGACTCCGGCTCTGTCGACGGCGAATACTACCGGCAGCTTCTGGAACGCGGCCTCTATCAGAAGCTGATCGTAGGCGCGCTGCAGGAACGCCGAATACACCGCGAACACCGGCTTCATACCCCGTGCGGCGAGCCCGCAGCAGAAGGAAACGCCGTGCTCCTCCGCGATGCCGACGTCGAAGAACCTGTCGGGAAACTTCTCCTTGAATGGCTTGAGGCCCGTTCCCGCGGTCATGGCGGCGGTAACGGCGCAGACGCGGTCATCCGCTTCCGCGAACGCTGTCAGCGCGTCACCGAACGCCGCGGAGAAGGTCTCGCCCGTCCCCTCGGCTACCTTGCCGGTGTCGACGTCGAAGCCGGAGACGCCATGGAAGCCCTCCGGCTCGGAGGCGGCGGGCTCGTAGCCCTTGCCCTTGACGGTCGCGACGTGGACGAGCACCGGCTTGTTCATCCGGTAGGCGCGTTTCAGCACCGCGACGGTGTCTTCTATATTGTGGCCGTCGATCGGGCCGAGGTAGTCGACGCCGAGACTCTCGAACATGGTGTTCGGCAGCAGCATCGCCCTGAGCATCCGCTTAATCCAGTTGAGGAACGCCAGAAACGGCCTGCCGAATATTCCCAGCGCCTTGAAGAAACGCTCAACGCGCTTCTTCGTGTTGTAATACGACAT
Source organism: Clostridia bacterium (assembly GCA_017438525.1). Classification (NCBI taxonomy): domain Bacteria; kingdom Bacillati; phylum Bacillota; class Clostridia; species Clostridia bacterium. The sequence goes on along the minus strand of JAFRVI010000054.1, from coordinate 1,162 downwards.
CCTCGTGCGCGTGCGGAGCAGATAACGCGCGAAGGCGCCGTGGTTTTTCGCTATCGAGCGCCCGTTGTCGTTGAGGATTATTATGAGGTTCTTTTTGGAATTGCCGATGCTGTTGAGCGCCTCGAAAACCATTCCGTTGGAGAAGGACGCGTCACCGATGACGACGACGGATTTAGCGTCGCTGCCCTTCAGCGCGTCGGCGGACGCCATGCCGAAGGCGGCGGAAACGCCGCTGCCGCTGTGTCCGGTCGCGTAGGCGTCGTATTCGCTCTCGCGCGGCTTCGGGAAGCCGGAAAGTCCGTCCTTTTTGCGCAGCGTGGCGAAACTTTCGGCCCTGCCGGTAAGGATCTTGTAGGCGTAGCTCTGGTGGCCGACGTCCCAGACGACGTGGTCCTTCGACAGATCGAGCACCTTAAGCAGCGCGACGGTCAGCTCCACGCAGCCGAGACTCGACGCGAGGTGTCCGCCGTTTTTGGAAACGGTCGCGATTATCGCTTCGCGCACCGCGTCCGCGAGGGCGGTCAGCTCCTCCTGCTTCATATCGCGCACCGCCTGAGGCATATTCAGTTTTGCGATGTCCGAAAACTGCATTTTACGTCCTATCTGTTTCTGTGAAGTAATTTATCGGTAAGCGTCAGAAGAAAACCTTTGTTCCCGAAGCCCGCGAGCGCGGCTTCGGCTTTTTGAGTGTATTCTGCGGCGAGCTTTTCCGCGGCGGCTCTTCCCGCGACGGCGATGAGCAAACTTTCCTCGCCGTCCGCGTCGAGAAGGTCGTCGCGGAGCTGGAACGCAAGCCCCAGATTGAGTGCGAAGGCGCGGAGCTTATCGAGCGTTTCGCCGTCCGCACCTGCTGCTATGCCTCCGCAGACTGCGGCGGCAACAAGCAGTGCGCCCGTCTTGCGTGCGTATATTTCGAGTATATTGTCAACCAAAATTGATGCGTCTTTGTTGACGAATTCATCCGCCTGCCCGAGCGCCATTTCGTAGGCGCAGTCGGAGATAACGCGCACCGCTTCCGCGCTGCCGCCCTCCGAAGCGACGGAAAACGCCTTCGTCAGCAGGCCGTCTCCGGCGAGAAGCGCGAGCGCCTCTCCGAAGGCGACGTGGCAGGACGGCCTGCCCCTGCGCTCGTCGTCGTCGTCCATGCACGGCAGGTCGTCGT
>JAFRVI010000053.1 GCA_017438525.1 Clostridia bacterium | reverse complement strand
GGACCCGTGACGGGACGGCCGCGCCTGCCGTTGTCGATAAGGGCGTCAACGGCTTCCTGAAGCATACGCTTCTCGTTTCTGATGATGACGTCGGGAGCGTTCAGCTCGAGCAGTCTCTTCAGACGGTTGTTTCTGTTGATGACCCTTCTGTAAAGGTCGTTCAGGTCGCTGGTGGCGAAACGGCCGCCGTCGAGCTGGACCATCGGTCTGATCTCCGGCGGGATAACCGGAAGCACGTCGAGGATCATCCACTCGGGCTTGTTGCCGGACTTGCGGAACGCCTCGAAGACCTCAAGACGCTTGAGGATCCTGGCCTTCTTCTGACCGGTGGCGGATTCGAGCTCTTCCTTCAGCTCTTCGCAGGTCTTCTCGACGTCGACCTGGCGGAGCAGCTTCTGGATAGCTTCCGCGCCCATTCCCGCTTCGAAGTCGCCTTCATACGCTTCACGCAGGTCGGAGTATTCCTTCTCGCTGAGTATCTGCTTGTTCTCTATGCCGTCGACGTCGCCCTTGTCGGTGACGATGTAGGCGGAGAAGTAAAGCACCTTCTCGAGCGCCTTCGGCGAGACGTCGATGACGAGGCCTATGCGGGAGGGTATTCCCTTGAAATACCAGATGTGAGATACCGGGCAGGCGAGCTCGATATGACCCATTCTCTCGCGGCGGACCTTGGAGGTAGTGACCTCGACTCCGCACTTTTCGCAGATCTTGCCCTTGTAGCGTATGCGCTTATACTTTCCGCAGTGGCATTCCCAGTCCTTGGTGGGTCCGAAGATGCGCTCGCAGAAAAGGCCGTCCTTCTCGGGCTTGAGCGTTCTGTAGTTGATGGTTTCCGGCTTCTTGACCTCGCCCTTTGACCAGCTTCTGATCGTTTCGGGGGACGCAAGACCGATCTTTATTGCATCGAATATCGTATTGTTAGACATTTCGTTACCTCCAAACTCTGATCAATGCGCTTCCGGTCAACCCGGGAAGTCTTCGTAGTCCTCGTCGGACCCGAATTCGTCTTCCGAACCGCCGTAATCGTCGAAATCGTCCGCGTCGGTTATGGAGAATCCGCTGTCTTCGAAGTCCTCATCGTTGGCGGCGTACTCCGGCGGAGCGTCGACGTAAGCGACGGCGTCGTCGTCTGAAACTTCTTTGAGGTCGATCTCGTTCATATCCTTGTCAAGCACCTTGACGTCGAGCACCAGAGACTGAAGCTCTTTGATAAGGACCTTGAAGGACTCGGGAACGCCCGGAGTGGGAACGTTCTGACCCTTGACTATTGATTCGTAGGTCTTGACGCGTCCGTCGGTATCGTCCGACTTGATGGTAAGGATCTCCTGGAGGGTGTGCGCCGCGCCGTAGGCCTCGAGCGCCCAGACTTCCATTTCGCCGAAGCGCTGTCCGCCGAACTGCGCCTTGCCGCCCAGCGGCTGCTGAGTGACGAGGGAGTACGGGCCGGTGGAACGGGCGTGGATCTTGTCGTCGACAAGGTGCGCCAGCTTCAGGAAGTACATATATCCGACGGTGATCCTGTTATCGAAGGGCTCGCCGGTACGGCCGTCGTAAAGCACGCTCTTGCCGTCTTCGGAGAGTCCGCTGCGCTTGAGCAGCTCGCGGATGTCCTCTTCCTTCGCGCCGTCGAAGACCGGAGTCATGATGTTCCAGCCCAGCGCCTTGGCGGCGTAGCCGAGGTGGACTTCAAGCACCTGTCCGATGTTCATTCGGGACGGAACGCCCAGAGGATTCAGGACTATGTCAAGCGGAGTGCCGTCCGGCAGGAAGGGCATATCCTCCTGCGGCAGTATTCTGGAAATAACGCCCTTGTTGCCGTGGCGGCCGGCCATCTTGTCACCGACGGAGATCTTGCGCTTCTGCGCGACGTAGACTCTGACGACCTTGTTGACGCCGGGAGAAAGCTCGTCGGAGTTCTCTCTGGTGAAGACCTTGACGTCAACGACTATGCCGGATTCGCCGTGAGGCAGCTTCAGGGAGGTGTCTCTGACCTCTCTCGCCTTCTCGCCGAAAATCGCGCGGAGCAGGCGTTCCTCGGCGGTCAGCTCGGTTTCGCCCTTGGGCGTGACCTTGCCGACGAGGATATCCTGCGCGTGCACCTCGGCGCCGATGCGGATGATGCCGTCCTTGTCGAGATCCTTCAGCGCTTCGTCGCCGACGTTCGGGATATCGCGGGTGATCTCTTCCGGTCCGAGCTTGGTGTCGCGGGATTCGATCTCGTATTCTTCTATATGAATGGAAGTGTAAACGTCGTCCTTGACGAGATTCTCGTTGATGAGAACGGCGTCTTCGTAGTTGTAGCCCTCCCAGGTCATAAAGCCGATGAGCACGTTCTTGCCGAGCGCAATCTCGCCGCCGGAGGTGGAGGCGCCGTCCGCGATGACCTGGCCCTTCTCGACCTTCTCGTTCTTGTCTACGATGGGCTTCTGGTTGATGCAGGTGCCCTGGTTGGAACGCAGGAACTTGATGAGCGGATAGGTGTCCAGCTCGCCGTCGTCGTCGCGCTGGATGATGATCTCGTCGGCGGAAACGCGGACGACCGTGCCGGCGTTCTCCGCGAGCACCACGGTGCCGGAGTCGACGGCGGTCTTGTATTCCATGCCGGTGCCGACGATGGGCGCTTCGGTGGTAAGCAGCGGAACGGCCTGTCTCTGCATGTTCGAGCCCATCAGGGCGCGGTTCGCGTCGTCGTTCTCGAGGAACGGAATCATCGCGGTCGCGACGGAAACCATCATTCTCGGGCTGACGTCGACGTAATCGACGCGCTCGCGGTCGACTTCGAGGATCTCGTCACGGTAACGCGCGGTAACGCGCGGACGGACGAATCTGCCCTTCTCGTCGAGCTCTTCGTTCGCCTGCGCGACGATGTATTCGTCCTCGACGTCGGCTGTCATATACTCGACGATGTCGGTGACGGCGCCGGTCTCCTTGTCGACCTTGCGGTAAGGCGCTTCAAGGAAACCGTACTCGTCGATGCGGGCGTAGGTGGAAAGGTAGGAAATAAGTCCGATGTTAGGACCTTCGGGGGTCTCGATCGGGCACATTCTGCCGTAGTGGGAGTGATGTACGTCTCTGACCTCGAATCCGGCGCGGTCTCTGGAAAGACCGCCGGGGCCCAGCGCGGAAAGTCTTCTCTTATGAGTCAGCTCGGCGAGGGGGTTCGTCTGATCCATAAACTGAGACAGCGGCGAGGAGCCGAAGAACTCCTTCATTACCGCGACTACCGGTCTAATATTTATGAGGGAATGCGGGTCAATGCCCTCGGTGTCCTGACGCTGAAGCGTCATTCTCTCGCGGATAACGCGCTCCATGCGGGAGAAGCCGATGCGGAACTGGTTCTGCAGCAGCTCGCCGACGGAACGGATGCGGCGGTTGCCGAGGTGGTCGATATCGTCGGTCGTTCCGACGCCGTATTCCAGGCAGTTGAGGTAGTTGATGGAAGCGAGGATATCGTCGGCGATGATGTTCTTCGGAATCAGCTCGGCGATATGCGCGGCAACGGAAGATTTGAGCGCTTCTTCGTTCTCGGCTTCGTCCACGAGGCGCTTGAGGGTGGGAAGATGGACCTTTTCGTTGATGCCGACTTCCGCGGGATCGAAGCTGAGAAGGAGCGACGCGTCGACCATGTTGTTGGCGAACGCTTTGATCTCAAGCTCGCTTTCTTCGCCGGTCTCGATGTCCTTATGCGTGACCTTGAGCCAAACCTCGTTGACTCCTCTTCTCTCGATGAGTTTGGAGTTCTCGCGGCTGATGGGCTCGCCTACCGGCACGTCGAGCACTTCGCCGGTGAAGGGATCGGCGACGGGACGGGCGAGTATCTGGTCGCGGATACGCGCGGCCAGCGCCATCTTTTTGTTGTACTTGAATCTGCCGAAGCGGCAGAGATCGTATCTCTTGGGGTCGAAGAAGAGGTTGAAGATATGAGAGGTGGCGGCGTCCGTAGTCGGAAGTTCGCCGGGACGGAGCTTCTTGTAGATCTCGATGATCGCGTCCTCGACCGTCTTGGAAGTATCCTTGTCGAGAGTGAGACGGATGCGCTCGTCGTTGCCGAACAGCTCCATGATCTCCTCGTCGGTCTCGACGGGCAGGTCTTCGCCGGTCAGCCACTTCAGAACGCGGATAAGCTTCGTGACGGGAAGCTTTCTGTTCTTGTCTATCCTGACCCAGAAAACGTCGGACGGATCGACCTCGTACTCCAGCCACGCTCCTCTGTTCGGGATGACCTGCGAAGTGAAGAGCTTCTTGCCGGTCTTGTCGTGGGTGAAGTCGTAGTACATACCCGGGGAACGGACGAGCTGCGATACCACGACACGCTCGGCTCCGTTGATAATAAATGTTCCGCTGGGGGTCATCTTGGGGATGTCGCCCATGAAGAGATCGGATTCCTTGACCTCTCCGGTCTCCTTGTTGAGCATACGGACTTTAACGCGAAGCGGAGCCGCGTAGGTCGCGTCTCTCTCCTTGCACTCCGCGATGGTGTACTTCGCCTTGTCGTCGATGGAATAGTCGACGAAGTCGAGCACCAGGTTTCCGGAGAAATTGCTCACCGAGGGAACGTCCTCGAATACTTCGCGCAGTCCTTCGTTAAGGAACCACTTGTAAGAATCGATCTGCACCTCGATAAGATTCGGCATTTCGAGAACTTCGTCGATCTTGGCGAAATTCATTCTCGTTTTTTTGCCGAATTTTACCTCTTTCGGTTGAACGTTTGCCATTTCTTTTACCTCTCCTATTGTATTTTACGGAACGCGGCAGAGCCGCTTCCCGCCGGCATCCGGCGAATGCCGGTTCGTGCACGACGAATCGCCATTGCGAAACGTCAGATTTAAACGGAATTATTCCTTGTTATACGCAATTTGGCGCGGCTAAACCACCTATTATACCAGAATGCGATAATATGGATTTTAGTATTCTATCACCTTGAAAAGCAAATGTCAAGCGTTTTTCGGAACTTTTTCTAATTTTTTGTCTTTCCTTTCCCCTATATGTGCACAAATACCCGAAAAGACGCAAAAACAGGACGAGCCGTTTCGTCTCGTCCTGTCAACCTATATAACCGGCGCTCTCCCCTACAGCACCTTCACCTCTTCGCCTGCGTCGAGGAAGAAGAGGAACGCCTCCGAAACCTCCTTGCCGGTCAGTTCGGCGAGTCCGCGGGCGTATATCTCAAGCTGCGGCTTGTAGTAGGCGGCCTTTTCGGCAAGGTCGTCTTTTATGCGGTCTGTTTTGTAGTCGACGACGACGCACCTGCCGTCCTCTTCAAATACGCAGTCTATCGCGCCCTGAACGAGCAGCTTCTCTTCAGGCGCGTCGGGCAGATAATCGGACGCCTCCGCCTCGAAGGTGAATCTGAACTCGCGCGTCATCTTTTCAGCCGCACGTATCCGCTTGAAAAGCCCGGAGGAAATGAAGTTGTCAAGCTTGCGCCTGTCCACCATCCGCGCCTGCTTTTCGGTTATGAAGCGCTGGAAAACGAGCCGCTCGAGCTCCGCCTCGGGATCGTCGAGCTTATCGAAGTCCGCGAACTGCAGGAACGCGTGGGTCGCGGTGCCGGCTTCGGCGCCGCCGCGCCTGTCGGCGTCCATACACGCGGGTCTGCGCTCGCAGCAGCGGTCGCTCTCGCTCTTGCCGGCCTTCATCGCGACGATGTCGCTGACGGTCAGCTTCGTCGGCACCGACGCGGACGCGGCAAAGCCGTATTCCGCGTTGATGCGGTCGTATATCTTCCGCGCGAGCTCTGCGTCCGGCTCGGGCGCGGCGCCTTCCTCTCCGGCGGCGGAGACCTCAAACTCAGGATCTATCGAAACGGCGAAGCCGCCCCTCTCCGCCAGCGCGACGGGCGCAACGAGTTTCAGGAAGCTGTTCGCCTGCGTGACGTCGTAGGCGTCCGCCTCGCCTGCGGCGTTCAGCTTCAGCCGGCTTTCCCGCACGACCTTGTCGATATCGCTCACGGAGGCGACGATCTCTATGCGTTCTATCGCGCGCGTCATCGCGACGTAGAGCAGGCGCATTTCCTCCTCGCGTCCCTTCTTCTTCAGCTTCGCCGCAGCGAGCTTCCTCGCGGCGGTATTGCGCACGGTATGCTCTCCCGGTGTGGCGATCTTTATGCCGAACGCGGAGCTGCCGCCGATTATACAGCTCTTGTTAAGATCGTCTTCGTTGTATTTGGCGGCGGCGTCGCAGATGAAGCAGACCGGAAACTCAAGCCCCTTCGACGCGTGAATGCTCATTATCCTGACCTCGCCGCCGACTCCGGACGTTCCCTTGTCGCCGGTTTTGACGCCCTCCGAAATGACCTTGTCGACGTAGCCGATGAAGCCGGAAAGGTCCTGCCTGCCGGAAGCGCCGTACGCCTTCGCCACCTCGTAGAAGCGCATGAGGGCGGCGCGCTCGCGCCTGCCCGTCTTAAGCGCGGACGCGAACGCGAGAAATCCGGACGTTTTGTAAATATACCATATAAGCTTATCGGCCGTCAGCGCGGCGGCCTTGCGGCGGAAATGCTCAAGCTTCGCGATGAAGGCGGCGCACTTCGCATACCCCGCCTCCGCGGCGGCTTTTACGGCGTAGTAGAACACTCCCTGCCCGCGGCGGCGGACTGAAACCAGCTCGCTCTCGGTGAATCCGAAGACGCCGCTGACCATAGCCGCGGCGAGATCGATATTCTTCATTGGGTTGTCTATCGCGCGCAGCAGTGAGATCATCCTGCGCACCGACGGGACCTCGAAGCACGAATCCGTGCCCGGAGCGGAAAACGGTATGCCCGCCTCGGCGAACGCGTCCGTTATCGGACGCAGATGCGGCTGCGTAGTGCCGCGCATCAGCACGACGAAGTCGCCGAAGTCCGCCTTGCGCTCGGTCTTGTCGCGCTTGTCGACTACGGTCATGCCGCCGGCGATCAGTTCCTTGATCTTCGCGGCGACGTAACGCCCTTCGGCTAACCGCCCCTTCTCGGCGCTGTCGCCCTGAAGGAGCGTGAAATACGCGCCGGAACCGCGGTTTTCCCTGTCATTTCCGGGGTCCGCGCGGAGCAGGTCCTCCGCGCCGTAGTTTATGCCGCAGGTCTCCCCCGTCATAACCGCGCTGAAGACGGCGTTCGCCGCGTCGGTAACGGCGCTCCTGCTTCTGAAATTGTTGTTAAGGCCGATTTTGGCCGGAAATTCGCAGTCCTCTCTGACCGCGGGGGCGTATTCGCGCCTGTGGTCCATGAAAAGCTCGGGCGTCGCGCCGCGGAATCCGTATATCGCCTGCTTGACGTCTCCGACCATGAATATATTGTTCTCCTCTTCGGAGCAAATGCCGCGGAAGATGAGTTCCTGCAGCCCGTTGACGTCCTGATACTCGTCGATGAGGATCTCGCGGTGCGACCTCCCCTCCTCGAGCGAAACGTCGGTGCGGCGGAGCGTACCGTCCTCGCCGCGCTTCCAAAGCAGGTTCAGCGCCTTCGTTTCGAGATCAGCGTAGTCCCAGACGCCGCGGTCTTTTTTCAGGTCGGCGTATTTCTTTTCCGTCAGCTCCTGCAGAGCGAACAGGCGGCGGACGATAACGTTCAACGCTTCCGCGTCGGCACGCATCGCTTCATCCGTAAACACGAAGGCGTCCGCAGATGATTCTCTGAACTTTTTGCAGCCGTCTATAACGTAGTCACGCTCATCCATCCATTCGGCCGGAAGACCGGATCTGTCGCTCTTTTTCTCAAGTTTCACACCGAGCAGCTCCGCGCATTTCCCGTAATCGCGCGCTTCAGCCGCTTCGAGCAGCGACGACACGTTCTCTATATAGCTTACCGCCGTCTTGAGCTGCTTTTTGACTTTTTCTTCAAGCGCGGCGTTTCCGTCGCAAACAGGCGCGTCGGCAACGAAATCGAGCAGGCGCTTATGCCAACTCTTCAGACCAAGCGTAAAGTCCGCAAACAAACCTTCGAACGCGGCGCCTCCCGCGGTGTGATAATCCTCGCCGAACGCTTCAAGAACGCGCGCCTTGAACTCCTCGCGGTCGGGGGTTCTGGTCATAAGCTCGTGCAGGCGGCAGACTGCGCTCTTCAGATCGGACGCGCCGCCGCTGCTGTCTTCCATGGCGTCGACGAGCGCATAGAACTCCGCGTCGCCTTTGTCGAACTCTTCTTCGATTGCGTCGGCGAGCGCTTTTTTGAAAAGCAGATCGGCCTCGCCCTCCGCGGAAATACGCACGCCCGCGGAATAGTCCGCGCCCTCGGCGGCCTGATACTTCTCAAGCAGCGAGAGGCAGTAGGCGTCTATCGTCGAGATATGCGCCTCGGGAATATACATAAGCTGGTTTTTGACGTGCTTGTTCTCCGGATGCTCACGCGCGTAGTCGCTGAGCTTCTTGCCGAGGCGCGCCTTCATCTCCGCGGCCGCCGCCTTCGTGAAGGTGACGACGACGAAGTCGCGCACGTCGGCGGGATCGTCCGCGTCGATCACGCGCTGCATGATGCGTTCCGTGAGGACGGCGGTCTTGCCGCTTCCCGCGGAGGCGGAAACGAGCACGCTACCGCCCGTGAGCCCTATCGCGAGCTTCTGTTCGTCGGTCCAGGGAGTTGATGAGCCGATTATTTCCTTATACATCCGCTTCCTCCTCCCGCAGTTTTTCAAAGACCTTCTCGTCTTTGATCATATCGAACGCGCGCGGTTCCACCTTGTCTTTATCCACGCCGCAGACAGAGATATAATCGCAGTATTCGCAGGGCAGTTTTTCGCCGCTGCCCTTTTTGAGCGGATATTTGGGTATATTGCCCGCCGCAAGCTGTTCGCGCATACGGCGCGTCAGCTTTTCGATATGGTTTTTCAGCAGCGCAAGCTGTTCAAATGAGTAGCGGACGGGGCGTTTTTTCTCGGGCGGACGCTCGTCAATCGGTGAATCCTCAAGCGCCATTCCGGACATCGTGCGCGCGTCGGCGAGCTTTTCGGCAATCTTGCCGTCCGAAGCGTCGACTCTGACTCTGTTCGCCGGGAAATAGTAGACGCCGGCGGGCGCAACGCCTTCGCCGTATCTGGCGTCGCCGTTCAGCCAGAGCGAGATGAGATACACGAACATCTGCATATCGACGCCGTTGTAGACGCTGCGCAGCGACACTTCTTTTTTCTGTTTATTCGTTTTGTAGTCTATGACGCGCAGGTATTTGCGGCCTCCGCGTTCGCAGATATCGACGCGGTCTATTTTGCCCTCGAAGCCGACGGGGGCGCCGTCCGCGTCGATCACCCAGGAATCGACGCCGCCTTCGCCTATTGGGAGCTCGAAGTCGGTCGGAGTATAGCCGCTCTCCGCGAGTTCGTCGCGGATACAGCCGATAAGCTCGACGATCAGCGCGGTGGTCGTCGTTATCGAGCGCAGGAAGGACGCGGGCAGGTTCTCTTTTCCGCCGAGGCAGTTTTCGACGTACTCCTCGGCAACGCGCTTCGCATACGCGTCGACGTCTACGCCGGCGCCGCCGTCCGCAATCGCTCTGACGGTGCGTTCGAGGACGTAGTGGACGAAGGTCCCGACGTTGCGCGGATCGAGCTCCGCTTTCGCCTCCGGGCGAAGCGAAAGCCCGTATTTGCAGAAGAAACTGTACGGGCATCCGGCGTACTGCTCCGCCTTCGACGCGCTCATGACGCGCGTCTTTCCGGCGACGTACGCCGCGGCATCCGCGTCGAGCGGACGGAGCGCGCTCTCACGCATCGCGCGGTAGGAATCCAGCTTTGCCGCCAGCGCGGGAGTGCGCGAAACCGCCGCCGCGACGGAGGCCTCCCCGACGTTCTCCGGCGCTTCGTAGAACGGCGCGCATATATCCAGCGCGGCCGCCGGCGCGGAGCATATATCGGCGTATTCAAGATTATCCGCCTCTATCCTGCGGCAATCCTTAAAGGTGTTTTTAAGGTCGAGTATCACGCGCGACGGCGCGGAAACGGAAAGCGCGCTTTCTGACGCGCTGTAGGAAACGGTGAGCCCGTGCGAAGGGATCGTCAGCGCGTTGTAGACCGACAGCATGAGCTCGCAGCGGCGCACCTCCTCCTCGTGAATAAGCGGAACGTCCAGCTTGAAGAGGTCCTCTTTATCGGCGTTTGTGAAAACGCCCTTCTGACCGAACGGACGCGGGAACGCTTCGTCGGTCGCGCCGACGATGAAGCAGTATTTTATGTGTTCGACGCGCGCCCTGCCCTCGCTGCCGATTATGACTTCGTCCGCGTGCGGCGGGATAACGCCGACGTCGGCGTTCTCAAACATTATGCGAAGCAGCTCGGCGTAGCTGTCTTTGCCTATCGTTTCTCCGCCCATGGCGGACGAGATACGGTCGAGCACGTCCATCAGCAGCTCCCACATCCTGTCGCCGTCGTATTCCTCTCCGGCGGCGAGCGCGGCTTCACGCTGCGCGCGTATGGTCTCCGCGGTGCGGGCGGAAACGAGGTATTCGTATATCGCCTTCGCGAAGTCGTCCGCGGTGCGCGCGGAAGCGAGTTTTTCCGCGAACGCGAAAAGCGGCGTCGCGAGTTTATCCCTCGCCTCGTTGACGGCGTCAAGCATCTCGACGTCGCTTTCTTTCATCTCCTCCGCGAAGCCGGAGGGATTCAGCGTAAACCGCGCCCCCCATTTTACGCCGCTTACGCGCCAGAGGTTGATATAGTTCTCGAGCAGCGAGGACTGCTCGACGTCAACACCGGCAAGGCCGGTCTTCGCGAGATCGGCCATATCCTCGTAATACATCCCGCGCGTCGCGGCGCGGATGGCGAAAAGCACGAGCCGCATCAACGGCTTGAAGCGCACGTCGCGGCGCGAGTCTATGAAGTAAGGTATGCCGTAAAGCTCGAACTCGATCTCCGCGGCGCTCCTGCACGCTTCAAGATCTCCGGCGATAACGGCGATGTCGCGGTAGCGGCAGCCCTCTTCGGCGGTCAGGCGGCGGATCTCGGAGGCAACGTAGCGCATCTCGTCGTAAGGATCCGCGGCGGCGTAAACGGTTATGCCTTCGCCGCCGACAACGCCGCTTTCGCCCGAATAGAGCTTGCTTTCAAGCAGGAGCATCGAGGGCGTCTTAAACTTGTGGTTTTCGTTCAGCACGGTCGCTTCGCCGATCTCAACGCCGATATCGCGGGCGAAGTTGCGGAAGCGCTCTGCCATAAGCGCGACGGGATAGAACTCCTCGCCGACGTCCATACCGGCCGAAGGTGCGGTCAGCGATATAACGCACACTGCGCTCTGTCTGATTATGCGCTCTATCACCTTCTCCTCCTGCGGAGTGAATCCGACGAAGCCGTCAAAGTAGACCGCGCAGCCGGAGAAGAAGTCTTCGCCGTCGAGTATCTCGCCGAGCGCGGTGAGCTTGTCCGCGGGATCGAAGAAGCTGCCGCTGATAAGGCGCTCGTATTCGCGGACGATAAGCGCCGTGTCGCGCATCTTTCCGCGCAGGGTATCAGCGAGCCCCTCGCCTTCGGACGCGGCGAGGAGCGCATCCGGCGAAACGCCGTTTATCTTCAGCTCATCCGCGGTCTCTGCGATGCGGAGGGCGAATCGCGGATCGTCCGCGTATTTGCCGAAGAGCGTCAGCGTATCCGCGCAGTCGCAGACAGCGCGGTAGATGAGCGCGGTCTTGCCCATGGAGTCGATATAGTTGCCGGCAAGCCCGCCCGTGACGAGCATGACCTTCTCGACAAGGCGGGTAAAGCTCAGCACTTCAACACCGAGACGGCGCGCCTCGGCGTTGTATTCAATAAGCTGTTTTTCATAAGAGAGCGTGCTCTGCTCCGGCACGATGATGTAGGTCATCTTATGCGACGGCGCCGCCGCGACGGCGTCGCGCAGCGCGGTATAGGTCTTGCCGGTTCCGGCTCTGCCGGCGATGAATTTAAGCATTCGCACTCTCCTTTCCGTTTGCTTTTACAAAAACAAACCGCAGGTCGTGCGGTTTGTTTCAACGATTATTTCCGAAACTGCTATTCAAGGAAGCCCACCGCGGCTTCGGCTGCAGAGGCGGCGTCGGAGGTATAGCAGTCCGCGCCGATGCTGTCGGCGAACGCCTGGCTGACGGGCGCGCCGCCGACCATGACCTTGACCTTGCCCTTGAGCCCGGAGGCGTTGACTGCGTCGACGACGTTCTTCATCTCGTTCATCGTAGTCGTCAGCAGCGCGGAGCAGCAGATGAGCTGCGCGTTGTTCTCCTCGGCGACGTCGATGAACTTCTGCGCGGGGACGTCTACGCCGACGTCGATGACCTTTATGCCGCGCCCCTCCATCATCATCTTGACGAGGTTTTTGCCTATGTCGTGCAGGTCGCCCTTTACGGTACCGATGACGGCGACGCCTTTCTCCCTGACGCCTTCGGCGGCGAGGTAGGGCTTGAGCAGCGCGGTGCCTTTATTCATCGCGCGGGCGGCGATAAGCACCTCCGGCACGAAGACTTCGTTATTCTTAAACTTCTCGCCGATGACGTTCATTCCGTCGAGCAGTCCTTCGGAAAGTATCTGCTGCGCGGGAATGCCGTCTTCAAGCGCCTTTGTGACGGAGGCCTCGACCTCCGGCGCTCTGCCGCGCTGGATGTATTCGCTTATTTCATTGAGAATAGACATACTGCCGCCCCCTCGGGTAGGTTGTTTGATAGCGTAATTATACCATAACGATTTTGACGTTGCAAGATAAATCGGCGAAATATTTTGCGCTTTTTACTCGACGATGCGCCCCTCGAAAATAACGTGGCGCGACACCTGAAGGTCGGCGACGACGAAGAAGGAAAACGGACGGTCGGCTTTGAATTCGACAGGTTCCTCCATCATTGCGCCCAAGTAAATCACGTCCGTCGCCGCGGCGCCCTCTACGCCGGTTTCATTTATTCCGAGTTTCGAGCGCTGGATGATGCTTTCAACATATACACCGCCGTCGTTCATACCCGAGAAATCCGCTGCCGCTCCGAACGCATCGGAAATTCCGCACGCCTTCAGGAAATCGCAGAGTTCATCATGCTCCAGCGAAGTCTCCAGTTCGAACTTCGGAACCGCAAGATTTACGTTGTGATGCTCGGCCTTGGAAATCTTCTCATTTATTCTTTCGGTGCTGCCGATAACAAATGCCACGCCCGCTTCGTTCTGCAGCGGCACAATAACCAGCTGAGTATCATCATCGGAATAATAGTAAATCATATCGACGGTCTGCATATACTCTTTTTTGACCTTGTTGCCGGCCGCTGTTGTGAAATCTCCTTTTACCGTTTTTTCCTCTTTGAAGGCCTTGACCCATACGCCCTTGAAATACAGAGCGTTTATCAGCATCATGGCAATAGCGTCTCTGTCAGTACCGTCCGGGAGGATGCGCGGGATCATACCGCTCGTCTTTTCCCTCACCCAGTCGTTCGCCTTTTTCACAACGCTGCGTGAGTCGAAATCGAAGTATTCGGCCTTATACTTTTCGATCTTGTCTTTGTAGCCGTCTTTAACGCCGCCTGAGCCCTCGCGCGTCCATACGGAGTTGGCGATTCTCATAGATAAAACCGCTTTCTCGGCTTCCTCCGACGACATACCTCCGCCATTGAAACCGGAACTGCCGTCAAACTTTTCCGCGAACTCGTAAACCGCCTCAAGCGCGGCGTCCAGCTCAGACTCGTCGTTAAGACCGAGCGCGGAAAGGAGTTCTGCGCGTGTTTTGCCCTCCGCGCCGGCGAGCATAAGCCCGTAGGCGTATTTGAATGACATCGGAGATATGACGAAGTTTCCGCTCTGCCGCTCGGCGATATAGTCGAGCAGCTTTTCGTCGAGGTTGTAAAGCGCGGCGCCGTTGACCTTGCCGACCGGTTTTTCGACGTAGCCCGCGGCTGCCGGATCCGGCTCCGCCGGATGGTTTCCGCAACCCGCGAATATCGCCGCTCCGATAACGAGCGCCAGCATCAATGCGATGATCCTTTTCATAATTATACCTCCTATTATCGCGACTGTTGAACGACCCTTCACTTATATACCCGTAAAAAATGAGTCCTAAGTTACATTCATTCAGCAGAAAATGATAAATACAAGGTGTAAACGTAAGTTTCACACTGAGGCGGTCACTTTTCTCCTCTGTATTCTCTGACGGTGCGCACCATAGCGAGATAGTTTTCCACCGGGACGTATCCGGCTATCGAATTGCCGGAGCCGAAGGCGACGCCCCCGCGCCCCTCGCACTTTTTCAGTATATCGGTAACGTATTCGGCGATCTCCTTTTCGGAGTTTTGGCAGAGCACGTCGACGTCCGCGCCGCCGAAGTTGCCTATCTTGTCGCCGTAGCGCTCCACCCATTCGGTGAAGGGCGCGATCTGATCCTCATTCGAGTGCTTGGCGTCGATCCCGGCGGCGATCAGATCGTCGAAGACCGCGAAGATGCTTCCGCAGGAGTGGAGCAGGAACGGCTTGCCCGCCGCGTGCACCATATCGATTATCCGCTTGTACTGCGGGATTATATGCGTTCTGATATCGTCGTGCGGCAGGAGCGTATTCGACTTGTAGCCGAGATCGTCGCCGAAGCGCAGCACGCAGTAGAGGTCGCCGTATTCGCGGATGAAGCGTTCCCAGACGGCGGCGCTGACGTCACCGACCCTTTTGAAAAGGTCGGCGTAAAGCTCCGGATCGTCGTAAGAAAGCAGGCAGAGATCCTGATATCCGACGAGGTCCTCGACACACTCGAAGACGCCGCAGCCCACGCCGCCGATCGCCTTCATACCGGACGGCAGCGCTTCGCGCAGGCCGTCGTAAAGCTTGCCGTAAAGCTTGAAATAGTTATCCGCAACCTCGTCCCACGGGTATTTCTCAAAGTCGGCGCGGTCTTTTATCACGGGCGGCTTGTGTCCGCCTAGCGCGCCGCTGCCGGGGAACGCGACGCTGAGCCAGCGCTCGAAGGTAACGGTGTCGTAGCCGCATTTCAGGTAGCTTTCACAGACGCGGCCGACGTATTCCGCCGCTTCCGCGGCAGAGCCGTCCTGCAGGCCGGAAAACTCCCTGCCGATGATCTTTTCCATAATCGCGTCGTCGATCTGGTGCTCGTAAAGCGGCAGGCGCTTCGCGGCTCTGTTGCGCGCGGCGTCGACGATATTCGTATAGTCGGGAACGAAACCCTCGAACATACTCCGTCCTCCCCTTCTTCGCCTTGATTATAACACAAAAACCGCAGGAATTAAACTAACTCTTGCGGTTTTCGGAAAATTTTTATTCTGTTTTCATATCATGCTCGGCTGCCAGCTCGCGGGAGGCGTGAGTCCGAGCAGCTTCGCGACCGTCGGAGCGACGTTGGCGAGGCCGTATTCGCCGTCGATTATCTCGTGCTTTGCCTGCGTGTCGTAGATGATGAACGGGACAGGGTTGAGCGAATGCGCGGTGCGCACCTGGAGCTCGCCCTTCTTGTTCTTCTCGAGCATTTCGTCGGCGTTGCCGTGGTCGGCGGTAACGAGCAGGATCGCGCCGGCTTCGTCGACCGCCTTTATCAGACGCGCGAGGCCGATGTCGACAGACTCGACCGCGATAAGCGCGGCGTCGTAGCTGCCGGTGTGTCCGACCATGTCGCCGTTGGGATAGTTGCAGCGCAGGAAGTCGTATTTTCCGCTCTTCAGCGCGGCTATCATCGCGTCGGTGACCTCCGCGGATTTCATCCACGGACGTTCGTCGAAGGAAACCTTGTCGGAGGGGATCTCCTCGAAGGTCTCGAGCTCCTCGCTGGTCTTGCCGCTTCTGTTGCCGTTCCAGAAATACGTTACGTGGCCGTACTTCTGCGTTTCGGAAACGGCGTATTGATTAAGGCCGTGAGCGACGAGCAGCTCGCTGAGCGTGTCCTTTATCTCCGGCGGGTTGACGAGGTAGTTCTTCGGCAGCTCGAGGTCGCCGTCGTACTGCAGCATTCCGGCGTAAATGACGTCGGGGCGCGCGCCTCTGTCGAAGGCGGTGAAGTCTTCGTCGTCGAACGCCATGCTGATCTCGATCGCGCGGTCGCCTCTGAAGTTGAAGAGGATCACCGCGTCGCCGTCGGTTATCCTGCCGACCGGCTCGCCGTTTTCGGCGATGACGAAGGCAGGCAGATCCTGATCGATGACGCCCTCATTCTCGGCACGGTAGGTCTCGATCGCTTCCGCGGCGGACGCGAACTGTCTGCCCTCGCCTCTGACGTGGGTATCCCAGCCGATCTTGACCATATTCCAGTCGGCCTTGTATCTGTCCATCGTGACCTTCATCCTGCCGCCGCCGCTGGCGATCTTTCCGTCAAAGCCGGCGTCGCTGAGCTCCGCAAGGACGTTTTCAAGCTGCTCGACGTAGATGAGCGCCGAGGTCGCGGGAACGTCTCTGCCGTCGAGCAGAATATGCACTCTCGCCTTCTTCACTCCCTCGCTCTTCGCTTCTTTCAGCATCGCAAAGAGGTGGGAAATGTTGGAATGCACGTTTCCGTCGGAAAGCAGGCCGATGAAATGCAGGGTTGACGATTTTTCGGCGCAACCCGCGACAATGCGCTTCCAGACCGCGTTTTCGTAAAGCTTGCCGCTCTCGATGGATTCGTTGACGAGCTTCGCGCCCTGCGAATAGATCTGGCCGCAGCCGAGGGCGTTATGTCCGACTTCGCTGTTGCCCATATCGTCGTCGCCGGGGAGTCCGACGGCGGCGCCGTGCGCCTTCAGGCGCGTGTGCGGGCAGGTCGCGAAGAGCTTGTCGAGGGTCGGGGTGTTGGCGTTGCCGACGGCGTCGCCGAGTCCGGTCTTGCTGAACCCGACGCCGTCCATGACGACGCATACAACAGGTCTTTTCATATTATCAACACTTTCTGTTTATTACTTGGAAGCCGCGTCGATGATGACGGAGAAGTCGGGGGCCTTCAGCGAGGCGCCGCCGATAAGGCCGCCGTCGATGTCTTCCATCGCGAGCAGCTCGGCGCAGTTCTTCGCGTTCATGGAGCCGCCGTACTGAATGGAGATGCCGTCCGCGGTCTCGTCGTCATAGAGCACGCCGATGGTGTCTCTGATGAGCTGGCAGACCTCGTTCGCCTGCTCGGCGGTGGCGGTCTTGCCGGTGCCTATCGCCCACACGGGCTCGTAGGCGATGACGCAGTTGATCGCGTCTTCCTTCGCAATGCCGTTGAAGGCGATCTTCGTCTGCATGGAGATCAGGTCGTCGGTTATCCCCTGCTCACGCTGCTCGAGCGTTTCGCCGACGCAGATGATGGGGGTAAGTCCGGCGGCGATCGCCGCTTTGGCGCGGAGGTTGACCGTTTCGTTGGTCTCACCGAAGTACTGGCGGCGTTCGCTGTGGCCGACGATGACGTATTCAACGCCCATTTCCTCAAGCATGGACGCGGAGATCTCGCCGGTGAAGGCGCCGCTGGGCTCGAAATGCACGTTCTGCGCGCCGAGGTGGATACGGCTTCCCTTTATCGCTTCCGCGACGGCGGGGACGTCGATGGCGGGAACGCAGACGACGACTTCGCAGTCGGGCTCGGGCATGGCGGCCTTGAGCTCCTCGATGAGCTTCGCCGCTTCGGACGGAGTCTTGTTCATCTTCCAGTTGCCGGCAATAATGGCGCTTCTGAGGTCTTTATTCATTGCAGTTTCTCCTTATAAAGTGATTTCGGGGCGGCCGGTGCGACCGCCCCGCTTGAATTGCTTTTTGAATTACTTGTTGTCGAGGCAGTCGATGCCGGGGAGGGTCTTTCCCTCGAGGAACTCGAGCGAGGCGCCGCCGCCGGTGGAGATGTGGGTCATCTTGTCGGCGTATCCGAGCTGCTCGACAGCCGCGGCGGAATCGCCTCCGCCGATGATGCTGACGGAATCGCTCTCGGCGATCGCGGCCGCGACGGCCTTGGTGCCGACCGCGAACTTCTCGAACTCGAAGACGCCCATCGGTCCGTTCCAGATGACCGTCTTGGCGTCCTTGATCAGCTCGGAGAACTTCTTGACGGACTCCGGTCCGATGTCGAGGCCCATCATGTCGTCCGGAATCGCGTCGCAGGCGTAAACGACCGGCTCGGCGTCGGCGCTGAACTCTTTGGCGCAGACGTTATCGACCGGAAGCGCAAAGTTGACGCCCTTCGCGGCGGCCTTTTCCATGATCTCCTTGGCGAGCTCGACCTTGTCGGCCTCGAGCAGCGAGGTGCCGACGCCGTAGCCCATCGCCTTGTAGAAGGTGTAGGCCATGCCGCCGCCAACGATCAGGGTATCGACCTTCTCGATCAGGTTGGTGATGACGCCGATCTTATCGGAGACCTTCGCGCCGCCGAGAATGGCGACGAAGGGGCGCTGAGGCGCTTCGAGCGCGTCGCCCATAATGGTGATCTCTTTCTGAATGAGGTAGCCGCAGGCGGCCGGAAGTCCGCCGTAGGTGACTACGCCGGCGGTGGAGGCGTGCGCTCTGTGTGCGGTGCCGAACGCGTCGTTGACGAAGACTTCGGCGAGCGAGGCGAGCTGCTTGGAGAACTCGGGATCGTTCTTCTCCTCCGCCTTGGTGAAGCGGGTATTTTCAAGCAGGACGATCTTGCCGGGCTCGAGCGCCGCGACCTTCGCCTGCGCGTCCTCGCCGACGGTGTCCTCGGCGAAGGTGACTATGCCGCCGAGGTACTCGTTGAGCTTGTCGGCAACGATCTTGAGCGAAAACTTTTTCTTGTCGCCCTTCGCTTTTTCAAGCGCGGCGGCGGTGGCGGCCGCTCTCTCCTCTTCGGGGAGCTCGTCGATCTTGGCGATCTCCTTCTTGCTGAGCTTCAGCTCCGCGTCGAAGATGTTGTGCGGCTTGCCCATATGGGAGCAAAGGATGACCTTGCAGTTCTTCTCGACCAGATACTTGATGGTCGGCAGAGCGCCGGTTATTCTCTTGTCCGAGGTGATGACGCCGTCCTTGACGGGTACGTTGAAGTCGCATCTCACGAGGACTTTTTTGCCTTCAAGGTTCATGTCTTCAATGGTCTTTTTGTTCATGTGTATATCCTCCGTTTATAAAATTATCAGTGTTATTTTACGCCGTGCCGGCGTGAATTGCAAGCGTTTTCACGCTTTTTTCATTTTCATTATCATCTTCGCTCTCTCGGCGATCTTTTCGCCGGTGAGGCCGAAGTAAGCGAGGACTTCCTTCGCCTTGCCGCTCAAGCCGAAAACGTCGTTTATGCCGACGCGGCTGACGGGAACGGGCCAGTGCTCGCTGAGCGCTTCGCAGACCGCGGAACCGAGCCCGCCGATGATATTATGCTCTTCGGCGGTGACGATGCAGCCGGTCTTCTGCGCGTATTTCACGAGCAGTTCGGCGTCGATGGGCTTTATCGTGGAGATGTTGATTACCGCGGCGCTTATCCCCTCTTTTTCAAGTATAACGGCGGCGATCAGCGACTCGGAAAGCATAAGTCCGGTCGCGACGATGGTCACGTCGGAGCCGTCGCGCAGGACGTCGCCCTTGCCGAGCTTGAAATGACAGGTTTCGGGCGTATAGACGTCCGGGTAGACGAGGCGGCCGAGGCGGATGTACATAGGTCCGTTATACTCGGCGGCGGCGCGTACCGCCGCGCACGCCTCCGCGTCGTCGGCGGGGCTGACGACCACCATACCGGGAATGGAGCGCATTATCGAGATATCCTCGATGCACTGGTGAGTCGCGCCGTCCTCGCCCACGGAAACGCCCGCGTGGGACGCGGCGACTTTTACGTTAAGGCCGGGATAGCAGATGGAGTTTCTTATCTGCTCAAACGCCCTGCCGGTGGCGAACATAGCGAAGGAGCTGGCGAAAACGGTCTTGCCGCAGGCGGCGAGTCCAGCAGCGACGGACATCATATTGCCTTCCGCGATGCCGCAGTTGAAGAATCTGTCGGGAAACTTTTTGCCGAAAATCGCGGTCTTGGTCGAGCCGGAAAGGTCGGCGTCGAGGACGACGATATCCTTATTGGTCTCGCCGAGCTCCGCGAGCGTCAGGCCGTAGCTTTCTCTCGTTGCTTTCATCTCAGTTCCCCTTTCTGCGCCGCTTCAAGACGCGCCTCGAGCTCCGCCTTCGCGATCTCGTACTGCTCCTGCTTCGGCGCGGAGCCGTGCCAGGCGGGATTGTTTTCCATAAACGAAACGCCCTTGCCCTTGACAGAACGGAGGATTATGCCGCTCGGCTTGCCCTTCGCGGCTCTCGCGGCGTCAAGCGCGGCGGCGATGGACTCGAAGTCGTGCCCGTCCGCCTCAAAGACGTTGAAGTTGAACGCCCTGAACTTATCGGCAAACGGCAGAGGCGACATGACCTTCGTTATATCGCCGTCTATCTGCAGGCCGTTATAGTCGATCATCACGACGAGGTTGTCGAGGTTATAGTGCGCGGCGAACATGAGGGCTTCGTAGACCTGCCCCTCCTGGCTTTCGCCGTCGCCGACGATGGTGTAAACGCGGTAGTCCCTGCCGTCGAGCTTCGCGGCGAGCGCCATTCCGCAGGCGGCGGAAATGCCCTGCCCGAGCGAGCCGGTGGACATATCGACGCCGGGAACGCCCTTCATATCGGGGTGTCCCTGCAGGAAGTGCCCGAGCTTGCGGAGATTCGCGACCTCTTTGACGTCAAAGTAGCCCTTCAGACCGAGCGCGGCGTAGACGGCGGGCGCGCAGTGCCCCTTGGATAAAACGAATCTGTCTCTGTCTTCCCAGTCGGGCTGATCGGGACGTATGCGCATTTCGCAGTTATACAGATACGTTACGACTTCCGCGATCGAAAGCGATCCGCCGGGATGTCCCGAGGCGGCGTTGTAGATGCCCTCAAGCGCGGCGAGGCGAACCTTTTCCGCGAAGACGGCAAGCTCAGTAAGTTTCTGTTTTTCCATGAGCATCTCCCTTTCTCAAAACGCTGAGCGTTTCGTTGAAATAGTCGGGCAGCGGCGCTTCGACCGTCATCTCTTCGCCCGTTGAAGGGTGGCGGAAGGTTATTCTCGCCGCGTGGAGGCATTGATGCGTCAGCGGCAGGTCGGTGGTCCTGCCGTATTGCCTGTCCCCCGCGACGGGGTGTCCGATATGCGCCATATGGACGCGTATCTGATGCGTTCTGCCGGTCTCGAGGCGGCAGAGGATCAGCGAGTATTTGTCGAATTCTTCAAGCACTTCGTAGTGCGTGACCGCCGGCTTGGAATTGACCGGCGTAACCGCCATCTTCTTGCGGTCGGCGCGGCTGCGCCCGATCGGCGCGTTGACCGTGCCCTCTTTTTTCGGGAAGCGGCCGTGGACGACGGCGAGGTATTCCCTGCGCGCTGTGTGCTCCTTTATCTGTTCCGCGAGCGAAAGGTGCGCCTTGTCGTTTTTCGCGACGAGCAGCACTCCGCTCGTTTCCTTGTCTATGCGGTGGACGATGCCCGGGCGCGTTACT
The DNA here is from genome assembly GCA_017438525.1 of Clostridia bacterium. Taxonomy (NCBI): domain Bacteria; kingdom Bacillati; phylum Bacillota; class Clostridia; species Clostridia bacterium. The sequence goes on along the minus strand of JAFRVI010000053.1, from coordinate 16,509 downwards.
CCGTTTATGCCGGAGAGCGAATCGCCGCAGTGCGCGAGAAGCGCGTTGACGAGCGTATCGGAATAGTTACCCGGCGCGGGGTGAACGACCATTCCGACGGGCTTGTCCACGACGAGCAGGGCGGAGTCCTCGTAGAGCACAGAAAGCGGTATCTCAGCCGGAGCCATATCGAGCGGTTCGGCTTCCGGAGGCGTGACGACTATCTCGTCGCCCGCCTTCGTTTTATGATTCTTGGCGGTGACGGGCGCTCCGTTGATTTCGACCGCGCCCGACTCGATGAGCTTCTGCGCCGCGGAGCGCGAGAACTCTCCGGAAGCGGATACGACCGCGTCGAGCCGCGTTCCCGCGGTTTCTTCAGTTACCGTTATCCTCATCGGGCGTTTCCTCCGTCTTCACGGTCTTTTTCTCTTTGCCGTAGAAAAACAGGAAATAGATAAAGAGCATCGCGACTCCGACGGTAAGGCAGATATCCGCAAAGTTGAACACCGGAAAATCGATCAGCCGGAAATCTATGAAATCGACGACCGCTCCGGTCGCGATACGGTCGATCACGTTCCCGATCGCGCCCGCGACGACGAGTATCGACGACGCGTAGAACATCTTTGAGTCGATCTTGCGCGAAGCGTTTATGTAAATCACCGCCGCGCAGACTATTACCGCGAGTATCACGAAGCCCCAGCGGAAGCCGCTGAGTATGCTGAACGCCGCGCCGGTATTCTCGCGGTAGGTCAGGTGAAGCACGTCCCGTATTATCGGAACGGTCGTGACCGGCTTGAGATACGCGACGGCGAGCGCTTTCGTTATCTGATCCGCGGCGACGAGCGCGGCGGAAAGCAGAAAGAACAACAGCATTGGCTTTCTCCTTTGAGACGGCAGGCGTTTCCGCCTGCCGTTCAATTTACTCTATGATCGACGCGCAGCGCTTGCAGAGCGTCGGGTGCTTTTCGTCGTATCCGACGTCGCCGGTGTACGCCCAGCAGCGTTGGCACTTCTCGCCCTCCGCCTTCGCGACGAGGACGGAAACGCCCGCGTTCTCACCCGCCACGGCGTCCGCGGGAGCGGCGTCGCAGCTGATCTTCACGCCGGAGACGATGAATAGCTGCGCGAGATCCGGAACGGTATCGAGGAACGCCTTTTCGTCCGCGTCTGCATAGACGGTGACGACCGCTTCGAGCGAGGCGCCGATCTTCTTCTCGGCGCGGGCGAGCTCGAGCGCCTTCTGCACGTCGTTGCGGACGGCGATGATCTTATCCCACTTGGCGGTGAACTCCGCGGGTGCGGAGAGTCCCTGCGCCTTCGGGAAGTCGTTGAAGAACACGCTTCTTCCGTCTTCGCCGGCGGTGTGGCGGATGAACTGCCACGCCTCCTCAGAGGTGAAGGAAAGGATCGGCGCGACTATCTTCACGATGGCGTTCAGCACGTTATAAATGACCGTCTGCGCGGCTCTGCGCGAGAGCGAATCCGCCTTCTCGACGTAGAGGCGGTCTTTGATTATGTCGAGGTAGAATGACGACATATCGAGCACGCAGAAGCTGTAAACGGCGTGGTAGATGACGTGGAAGTCGAAAGCGTCGTACGCCTTCGCCGCCTTGTCGATAAGCGCGTCGAGCGCGTAGCACGCCCACTTGTCAAGCTCGGCAAGCTGACCGAACGGAACGGCGTCCTTCTCCGGATCGAAGTCGTAAAGGTTGCCGAGAATAAAGCGCTCGGTGTTTCTTATCTTGCGGTAGACCTCCGCGAGCTGCTTGAGTATCTCCTTGGAGACCTTGACGTCGTTGCGGTAGTCGGCGGAGGAGATCCACAGACGGAGGATATCCGCGCCGTATTCCTTGATGATGTCCTGCGGCGAGATGCCGTTGCCGAGCGACTTGGACATCTTCCTGCCCTCGAGGTCGATTATCATGCCGTGAGTAAGGACGCTGCGGTAAGGAGCGATGCCCGCGGTGGCGACGGAGGTCAGCAGCGACGACTGGAACCAGCCCCTGTACTGGTCGTTGCCCTCGAGATAGAGGTCGCAGGGCTCAGAAAGGCCGTTCTCTTCGCTCAGAACGGCGGCGTGGGAACTGCCGGAGTCGAACCAGACGTCCATAATGTCGGTTTCCTTGCGGAACTTATCGCAGCCGCACTTGGAACACTTCGTGCCGGCGGGAAGGATATCCGCGGCGTCTTTGGAGTACCACGCGTCGGATCCTTCTCTGCGGAAAAGCTCGGAAACCGCTTTGATCGCTTCGGGGTCGATATGCTCGTGGCCGCATTCCTCGCAGTAGAAGATCGGGATCGGAACGCCCCAGATGCGCTGACGGGAGATGCACCAGTCTGCGCGGTCGCTGACCATGGAGCGAATCCTCTCTTCTCCCCATTTGGGCATCCACTCGACGGTGGAGATCGCTTCCATAGTCTGCGGCTTTATCGCCTCGACGGAGCAGAACCACTGCTCAGTGGCGCGGTAGATTATCGGGTTGTGGCAGCGCCAGCAGTGCGGATAGGGGTGGATTATCTCCTCTATCGCAAAGAGCGCGCCGGTTTCTTTCAGATACGCGGCGATCTCTTTGTTCGCCTCGTCGGTCTTCAGGCCGGCGAACCTGCCCGCTTCCTCGGTCAGTCTGCCCTTCCCGTCGACGGGAACGACGATGCCGATCTCGGGATAGTTCTTGCAGACGACGAAGTCCTCTTCGCCGTGGCCGGGAGCGGTATGTACGCAGCCGGTGCCGCTTTCAAGCGTGACGTGGTCGCCTACGATGATAAGCGATTCGCGGTCGAGGAAGGGGTGCTTCGCGGTCATATACTCGAACTCGCTGCCCTTGATGCCGGAGGCGGCGATCGCGTAGTCGCTTATGCCGGCGGCCTTCATCGAGGACTCGGTGAGCTCCTTGGCCATAATATAGTATTCGCCGTTTGCCGATACTATGTTGTATTCAAACTCCGGACCGAGGCATATTGCGAGGTTGCCGGGCAGGGTCCAGGTAGTGGTCGTCCAGATAACGAAGCAGGTCTTCGCGCGGTCGATCCCGTACTGCGCAAGCTTTCCCTTGTCGTCCGCGACGGCGAACTTGACGTAGATGGAGTCGCACTTGTCGTCGGAATATTCGATCTCCGCTTCGGCAAGCGCGGTTTCGTCCGCGGGGCACCAGTAAACGGGCTTCAGACCCTTGTAGATATAGCCCTTCTCCGCCATTTTGCCGAAGATCTCGATCTGCTTCGCCTCGAACTCGGGGTTGAGCGTGAGATAGGGCTTGTCGAAGCGGCCGATGACGCCGAGGCGCTTGAACTGCTCCTTCTGCGTTTCGACGTACTGCAGCGCGAACTCGCGGCAGTGCTTGCGGAAGCCGACTATATCCCCTCTCGGCGGGCCGTACTTCTTGATGACCTGGCGCTCGATGGGCAGACCGTGGGTATCCCAGCCGGGAATGTAGGGAGAACAGTAGCCCGCCATATTTTTATAGCGGACGATTATGTCCTTCAGCACCTTGTTCAGCGCGTGGCCGAGGTGTATGTCGCCGTTGGCGTAGGGAGGCCCGTCGTGAAGCACATATAAGGGTTTACCCTCATTATGCTTAATGAGGGTATCGTAAAAATTATCCTGTTTCTGCTTTGCGAGAAGTTCCGGTTCTCTCTGCGGCAGGTTGGCACGCATCGAGAACTCGGTCTTGGGTAAGTTAAGAGTGGTGTTGTAATCAGGGTGCATTTCTTGCATTTTATCTTTACTCCCGAAAAAGAATCGGAGCGGCGGATCCCGCCGCCCGCTTTTTATTTATTCCTTGTTGAAATCGTAATCGGAGCCGAACTTGATGTCGATATCCTTGAATTTCTCCGCGGCGCTGCCGAAAAGGAGCTGTCCGTCGTCTGTGTCTTCCGGCTCCGCCTCATCGGCGGCGGGAGCTTCCGGCGCTGGAGCTTCCGGCTCTGCGGGCGCCTCGGGCGCGGACTCGGCTATCTCTTCCGGCTTGAAAACGCTGACGTCATCTTCCGGCGCGGCGGGCGCGGGCACCTCGGGAACCTCCGGCGCAGCCGCTTCGGGCGCGGCGGGCGCTTCAGGCACGGCGGGCGCGGGTTCGGCCGCTTCGGGTTGTTCCGCGGGCGTCTCGGGCGCGGGCTCTTCCGGCTTCTCTTCCTCGATGTAGGGCAGCGAATCGATAATATCCAGGTGGCTGCGGTAGATCGCGAAGAGGCGTGCGCGGAAGTCGGAAACCTCCTTGCGCAGCACGTTCAGCGTCTCCTGCTCCTGCTCGACGTCCTTCTGCGCGTTCTTAACGAGACGTTCCGCCTTGAAGGTCGCTTCTCTGATAATGAGATCCGCCTTGTTCTTGCCTTCTCTTATGACCTGCTCGTTTATCTTCTGCGCGTTGAGCAGCGCGTTGGAAAGCGATTCCTCGTTGCTGCGGTATTCCTCCAGCTTGGCAACGACGACTTCGATCTTCTTTATAAGCTCGGCGTTATCGGTGAGCATCTTTTCGTAGTCCGCGGCGACTTCGTCGAGGAATACGTCGACCTCTTCCATTTTATAGCCGCTGAAGCCCTTTGAAAACTGCTTGGCTTTAATGTCTTTCGGATAAATCATTTACAGCCCCCTACACATTGTATTTTTGACAGATCGCGGATCAGAACAATCCGTTGTTTTCCAGCTCGTCAAGCAGATCGCCCATTATGCCGACGTTGTACGGGGTGATCAGGTAAGTGCTGTGCGCTACGCGCTGGATTTTGCCTCCGTTGGCGTACGCTACGCCGCTGAGAAAGTCTATCAGTCTGCGGGAGATCTCCTTGCCGGTGTTCTCGAGATTGAGCACGACGGTGCGCTTCTCGTTGAGGTGGTCGGCAATTGCGCTGGCGTCCTCAAACACCTCCGGCTTGACGAGAACGACCTGCAGCTGAGTGGTGGCGTGGATGTTGACGACCTTGTTTCCCTTCGGGACCTCGGTCAGCGGCCTGATAGCCGGTTCTTCATCCCTGACGGGCGCGACGGTTTCTATTTCGTCGTCCTCATCATTGTAGGTAAAAAGATTCTTGATTTTGTCTCCGATTCCCATTTTGTGCTCTCCTTTATATTTGATTTCTTTCTCCGAATATTGCTCTGCCGACCCTCACGAGAGTGGAGCCGCCTTCGACTGCCCATTCGTAGTCGTCTGTCATACCCATCGACAGTATACTTATATATTTATTATCGCTTATTTTGCCCCGTATGTCAAGAAACAGTTTACACATTTCGGAAAAAAGTTTCATGGCTTCGGCTTTTTCGACGCCTATCGGCAGGATCGCCATCAATCCGCGCACGCGAAGGCGCGGTATCGAAGCGATTTCGGCCGCCGCGGAGAGCGTTTCCCGCACGGAAAAACCGGATTTCTGCGGCTCGTTCCCGATATTCACCTGAATGAGCACGTCGAGCTCCCTGCCGTGCTTTTCGCACGCCGCCGAAAGCGCCTGCGCAAGCTCGACCGAGTCGACGCTCTGCACCATATCGACCTTGTCGATGATATACTTGATCTTGTTCTTCTGCAGATGCCCGATGAAGTGTATCCGCAGCCCTTCCGGCTTATCGATCAGCGGATACTTTTCCGCGAGCTCCTGCGCCCTGTTCTCCGCGATGACGCGGACGCCCGCAGCGATCGCTTCGTTGACGCGCTCCGCGGTCTGAAACTTGGTTACCGCGGCGAGCGTTATATCTTCCGGCGCTCTGCCGGCTTTCGCCGCGGATTCGCGTATATTCGCCTTTACCGCGGCAATATTATCTGATATTCCCATTATTCCCTCCGGATCAGATCAGCTTGCCGGCGTACATATTTCTGCCGCCTATGATGACGTCGTCGTAAAGCTGGAGCATAGTCGGATCGTCCTTCCGTATTTTCGAAATGATATAGCCGTCGCCGGTATAGATCGGATCGACCTTGCGGAACGCGACCTTCTGCCCGCGCGCGATGTAGACCCCCTGCTCACCGTCGACGACGCGGAGCGCGTCGGAGTTTACCCTGACGCCCGAAAAGCTGTTCAGCCGCAGCGTCGCTCTGTCGACGCGCAAGCATGCCAGCTCGCTGTTTACGTTATTGCATGAGAAGATGACCGCGCGGTTGCCGTCGTCGTCCGCTTCCAGCTTTTCGACGGTGAAATACACGTCATAAGCGAGCGAAGCCGAAAACCTCACGGGCAGAGTTTTGCCGACTTCGAGCCGCGCCGCGTCCTCTTCGGATATCGGCGCGACGTAGAACCACCCGTATTGATCTATCAGCTTTCCCGAGCCGGATCCGTCTGATACTTCCGGAGTCCTTTCGCAAAGCGCCTTTATTTCTTTCGGCGAAAGCTCGGTTATTTTGTCGTAATCGACGATGCCCTCAAAAGAATCGGTATAACTTACGAAGAAACCGGAATCCGGCGACGTTATGGTATCGTAATCTCCGGCGCGGGCTCCTTTAAGGCGTTCACGTTCCGCCTTCAACTCTTCAAGCCGCGCGGTAAAGCCATCCACGTTGCCCTGCACGACCTGCCGCATATTGAAACCTGTCAACACCTCGCCCAGAACGCCTTCGGCGTTTCTGAGTCTGCCTTCCCGGCAGGCGTCGGCGAGTTTGGAAAGCCCGCTGCGTATATTCGTTTCGATGGAATAAGCGTCTACGCCGGTACCCTGAGCGCCGAGCGCCGCTTCAAGCCGCGCTATCTCCGCCTCCGTATCACGAAGGCGCTCTTCGACATCCGCACCCGAAGCGGAAGCGTACACATTTGCGATGCGTTCGCCTTTCGCCACCCTCGCGCCGTCGCTTACCAAATAGTCAACTATACCCGTGGACGAAGTATCAACGATCCTTTCGGAGCGTATGGCAACGCCCGCGACCGTGATACTGTCGTCGACCCTCACCTTCAACGCGCGCTCCGTCTTTACCGGATCGTAAATCAGATTGAAGATATTATAGGCCACGTACGCTATCAGCAGCACGGACACGGCAATGGATATGAACCTGCCGGGGTTGTTTTTCAACTCTCCTTCACCCTCTTCTGATCTTATGCTACCTCAACCGGCTCCATATTCACGTGTACCGCCGGAACAACGGTGGAAATCGCGTGCTTATAGACCATCATCTGCTTCCCGCCGGAAATCAGCAAAACGGTAAAGCTGTCAAACGCCTTGACAGTGCCGTTGAACTGAAAACCGTTTTTCAGGAAGACAGTTACCTGCGCGTTCTCTTTTCTGCAAGCGTTGAGGAACAGATCCTGCAAGTTCTGCGACTTTGGCATGGCCGACTCCTTTCATTTCTTTATTTATCTCTGCCGAAACCGGCAAAAATCCGGGCGATATCCGCGGCGATCTCCTCTGCGCCGCGCTCGTCGGTAAAGAACTCGCCTTCGTATTCTCCTCTGCGGAACCACGTAAGCTGACGCTTCGCGTAATTCCTGCTGTATTGTTTTATCTTCGCAACGGCTTCGTCAAGTGTGCTCTCCCCGCGGAAATACGCGAAAAGCTCGGGGTAACCGATAGCGGAGATCTTTTCGGGATCGTATTTTTCAAAAACGCGTTTTGCCTCGTCGAGCAGGCCGGCGGAGATCATCGCGTCGACGCGGCGGTCTATACGCTCGTAAAGCTTCGCCCTATCACTGCAATTTATCAGTATTCTGCAGATCGAATAACGCTCTTCGCGCACGGATCCGGCATCCCAGACGCTCTGCGGTTTCCCTGTCACGCGGTATATCTCGAGCGCGCGGATAACGCGCTTCGTATCATTGGGATGAATGCGCTCGGCGGACGGCTTGTCAACCTCTGAAAGTTGACGATGCAGCTCGGCGCTTCCTACCTCTTCCGCCTGCTTTTTCAGCTCCGCGCGGACGGCTTCGTCGCTGCTCCCGTCCGACAGCGCGGTGTTTGACGCGAGCACGTCGATATAAAGCCCGGTGCCTCCGCAGAGTATCGGCGTCCTGCCGGAAGAAACGACGTCGTCGATCTCGCGCTCGGCGTCGCTCTTGAAACGGAAGACGTTATACTCGCCGTCCGGCTCGATAAAGTCGATCAGACGGCAGTCAACGCCGTCCAGCTCCTCGGGAGTCGGCTTCGCGGTGCCTATCGAAAGCTCTTTGTATATCTGCATTGAATCGGCCGAGATGATAACGCCGTCCAGCAGTTTCGCGGTTTCGACCGCCACGGCGGTCTTGCCTGCCGCGGTGGGACCGCATATAACGAGCAGTTTCGGTTTCTTCGTCATATCCGTCACGCGCGCAGGAATTGCTTGTCAAGATCTCCGCGCTTTATCTCAAAGCAGACGGGACGCCCGTGCGGACAGAAGCGTGCGTCGGGGTCTTCTTCGAGCATGCGGAGGATATCCTCCGCGTCCTCCTCGCTGCTGCGCCTGCCGGCTTTCACGGCCGCTTTGCATGCGACGGAGTGGAGGATATCGTCGTAGAACGCCTCGCTTATGCTGCGCTTGCCGCCCTTGGGGAGCTTGTCCGCCATGAGCTGAAGCAGAGAGGAGACGTCATCGTCGTTCAGTTTGATAGGAACGCTTCTGACAGTCACCTGCCCCGCGCCGAAATCCTCGACGTCGAAGCCGAGCTGCGCGAGCGTTTCGGCGTTGTCGAGTATCGTGCGCGCGTCGGTCTTGTCGAGCGAAACGGTAACAGGCGACAGCAGAAGCTGCGCGTCGGAATCGGGGTTGAAGCTCTTTTTGAGCCGGTTGAATATAATGCGCTCGTGCGCGGCGTGCTTGTCCACGAAGAGCACACCGGACTCACTCTCGAATATGAGATATGTCCTGTAAACCTCTCCTACGAAATTATACCCGCGTGCCGCATCGTGTTTTGTCGATTCCTGTCGAACATCGGGAGTTTTTTCTTCTTTCTGCTCGGATGACTCGAAAAACGGCAAGTCCGTTTTCGCGGGTGCGTGGGCGGGCGCCGACTCCGGCCGGGGCGCGGGCGCGGGCTTCGCGTCCGGCGATGCGGCCGGGGCGTAAGCGGCGCGTTCCTCCGGCTTCTCCGCCGGGAAGTTCGCGACCCTCGGCACACTTATGCGCGCTTCAGTCTCCGGTATCCTTGTCTGCTCAACTGCGGCACGGGTTACGGGCGCGGCAAAAATGCTCTTCACCGGCGCGACGCTTACCATATCGCTTTTAAGTTCCCCTATCTCAACTACCTTCGACGGTGCAACTCCGATTTCGTCTTTCCTTCCCTGCAGCGCGCTCTTGACAGCATGATAGATAGCATCGAATACCGCGTGGTCGTCGGTAAAACGCACCTCGAGCTTCGCCGGATGCACGTTGATATCGACAAGCGCGGGATTGATTGTCAGATTAAGCACACAGGCGGCGAACTTGCCGGAAGGGACGAGGTTCGCATAAGAGGCGTCAAGGGCGGCCGTGAAGGTCTTTGACCTGACGAGGCGGCCGTTGACGAAGAATATCTGCATACTGCGGTTAGCGCGCGGGAACGCCGGCTGCGACACAAAGCCGCCGACGCCTATTCCCCAGCTGTTGCCGTCGACGGGAGCGAGCGTTTCCGCGAACTTCCTGCCGAATACGGCGTTGATCGCGGCGTCGAGGCGTCCGTCACCGGGAGTGCGCATTTCCTCGGTGCCGTTTTTGATGAATTTGAAGGCAATACCCGTGTTCGCGAGTGCGATCCTATCCATAAACGAAGCGACCGCCGCCGCTTCCGAAGCGTCTTTTTTCAGGAACTTCATGCGCGCGGGGGTAGAGAAAAACAGATCGCGCACTACGACGGTAGTGCCCGTCGGACAGCCCGCCTCCTCGCATGAATCGAGGTCGCCGGCAACGTAGCGCACGGCTGTCCCGACCTCGTCCGAAGCGCATTTCGTTATCATATCGGTGCGCGATACCGCGCAGATGGCGGCGAGCGCTTCGCCGCGGAAGCCCATCGTCACGATGTTATTCAGCTGATCTGCGTTCTGCAGCTTGCTCGTGGCGTGGCGCAGGAACGCGGTCGGCACTTCGTCGTGCGGGATGCCGCAGCCGTTGTCGCTGACGCGGATATAGGTTATGCCTCCGTCTTTTATCTCGACGGTAATATCCGTAGCGCCGGCGTCTATGCTGTTTTCGACAAGCTCCTTGACGACGGAAACGGGTCTGTCGACGACCTCTCCGGCGGCGATAAGCTCGGATACGTTTTTCGGAAGTACCTTTATCATTCTTTCTCCGCCTCCTTCGCTTCTGCGGAAAGCTCGTAAAGCAGCTTCAGCGCCTCGATGGGCGAAAGCGTATCCGCCTGCACGCGGCGCAGCTTTTCCAGAAGCTCCGCGCCCTTTCCCCCCGCGGCTTCGCGCTGCGGGACCGGCGCGGGAGTGCGCCTTTCGACGCCGTTCGCCTCGAGACTCTTCAGGATCTGACGCGCGCGATCGGTGACCTCGGCGGGCACTCCGGCGAGGTCGGCGACCTCGATGCCGTAGCTGTCGTCCGCTCTGCCGCGGACGATCTTGCGCAGGAAGACGAGCTTGTCGCGTTTTTTCACGGTTATGTTGTAGTTCTTGACACAGGGCATTTCCGCTTCAAGATCTGTGATCTCGTGGTAATGCGTGGCGAAGAGCGTGCGGCATTTCGTCACGTCCGCGACGTAGTCGATGACCGCTCTGGCGATGCTCATTCCGTCGTAGGTAGACGTGCCGCGCCCGATCTCGTCGAAGATGACGAGACTCTGCCGCGTCGCGTTTTTCAGTATATACGCGACCTCGCTCATCTCGACCATGAAGGTTGACTGCCCCATAGAGAGATCGTCCGATGCGCCGACGCGGGTGAATACCTTGTCGGCGATGCCTATCTTCGCCTTCGCCGCCGGAACGAAACAGCCGATTTGCGCCATTATCGTTATCAGCGCGACCTGACGCATATAGGTCGATTTGCCCGCCATATTCGGTCCGGTGATTATCGCTATCATGTTCTCGTCGAGGTCGAGCTTCGTGTCGTTCGGTACGAAGAGCCCGTCCGGCAGCATATTCTCGACGACGGGATGTCTGCCGTCGGTTATCTCGGTGACGCCTTCGCTGACGATCTCGGGCTTGACGTATCTGTTCGACGACGATACCGCCGCGAAGGAACAGAGCATATCTATCATCGCGACCGCCGAAGCCGTCGCCTGCATACGCGAAAGCTGCTGCCCCACCCTCTCGATAAGCGCAGTGAAGATGCCGTATTCTATGTCGTTTATACGCTCATCCGCTGTGGATATCTTCACCTCGAGCTCCTTGAGCTCCTCGGTGACGTAGCGTTCGCCGCCGACAAGCGTCTGCTTGCGGATGTAATGCTCCGGCACGAGGTTCTTATACATATTCGTGACGTCTATGTAGTAACCGAAGACTTTGTTGTATTTGACTTTCAGATTCTTTATGCCGGTCGCTTCGCGCTCGCGCTCCTCGATGGAGGCGAGAACGCCGCGCAGGTTTTTCAGCAGTCCCCGTAGCTCGTCGAGCTCGGCGTCCACGCCGTCGCGGACGAAGCCGCCCTCGCGGACGGATACCGGCGGATCGTCGGTTATCGTGCGGTCGATATCGGAGCAGACGTCGTCGAGCGGGTCGACGCACTCGCAGAGCGACTGAAGCATCGGGTCGCCGAAGCCGCCGAGCGTTGCCTTTATCTCGGGCAGCGGCATCAGCGAAAGGCAGAGCGCGCGAAGCTCCTTCGCCCCCGCTGTCCTGTACGCGATGCGCGCGGCGAGGCGCTCGATATCGCGCACGCCGCTCATCGTTTCGCGCAGCGAGCTTAAGTTTATGCTGTCGGCGAGCAGCGCTTCCACCGCGTTCAGACGCATACGGATGTATTCCGGCTTCATAAGCGGCTTTTCGAGCGAACCGCGCAGCATACGCTTGCCCATAGGCGTCTTCGTGCGGTCGAGGACGTGCAGCAGCGAGCCCTTCTTTTCTCCGGTGCGCATGGTTTCGCACAGCTCGAGGTTGCGGCGCGTGCTGACGTCGAGGAGCATATACTGGTCCTCGCTGACAAAGGTTATATCCGTGATGTTCGCGATCGCGGTCATCTGCGTTTCATAGAGGTAATCGAGCAGACTGCCGAGCGCGATTATCACCGCGGGCATCGCGCTTATGCCGAGCGCGAGCACGTTTTTGTGAAAGTGATCCTCGACTATGCGGATGCAGCTGTCGATATTCGCGTCGCCTGTGCCGTAGGTTATGACCGTGCCGGTACGCCTGTCGAGGAAATCCGTTACCTCCTTTATCGGCTTGGTCGCGGCGGAAAGGATGACCTCGCTCGGCGAAAAGCGCCCGAGCTCGTTGATTATCTTCTCCACGCGCTTCTCGGAGCCGTCGGTAAGGCAGCAGAGAGTGCCGGTGGTTATGTCGGCGAAACACATTCCGAGCCCGTCTTCAGACGAATGCACGGAGGCGATATAGTTGTTTTTGCCCTCCTCGAGCGAGTCGGGGCTCATGACCGTGCCGGGCGTGACGATGCGTATGACTTCCCTGCGGACGATGCCCTTCGCGGTCGCGGGATCCTCCATCTGCTCGCAGATTGCGACCTTGTACCCCTTCGCGATAAGCTTGGCTATATAAGCGTCGCAGGCGTGGTAAGGCACGCCGCACATCGGGGCGCGTTCGCCGTCGCCGCAGTCCCTGCCGGTCAGCACGAGGTCGAGCACGCCGGAAGCGAGCTTGGCGTCGTCAAAAAACATCTCGTAAAAATCCCCCAACCTGAAGAACAGGATGTGGTCGGGATGCTTTTCCTTGACCGCAAGGTATTGAAGGATCATCGGTGATCTTGCCATTTTTTCGCTTCCGTTTCTGTCTTTATTATCGGAGTATTTCAGATAAGTTCGCCCTTGAGCAGCCAGCTCATCGGCTCCGTAACGCGCACGCGCGCGTAGTTTCCGTAAAGTTCCGCCGGGCCCTCGAATTCGACGATCTTGTTGCCGTCCGTGCGGGAGGAAAGCAGCTTCAAACCGCTCTCCGCGCCGCCCTTGACCTCGTCGACGAGCACGGTGAATTCTTTCCCTTTCATCGCCGCGTTGCGCTCGAAGCCCTTGCGTGTCTGCAGCTCGACGAGCGCGTCGAAGCGGCGCTGCTTTTCGTCGCGCGGGATCTGGTCCGGCATCTTCGCGGCCGGTGTGCCTTCCCTTATCGAATAGAGGAAGGTGAAAAGCGAATCGTACCCCACCTCGTCGACGAGGGAGAGCGTATCCGCGAAGTCCTCCTCAGTTTCGCCGGGAAAGCCGACGATCATATCGGAGGTTATGCAGAGCCCGTCTATCCGTTCCCTCGCGCGCCCTATGAGCGCGAGGTAGTCGGCGCGGGTATATTTTCTGTTCATTGCCTTCAGGATGCGGTCGGAGCCCGACTGCACCGGAAGGTGTATGTGCTTGGCGAGCTTATCGCAGGACGCGATGACGTCGATAAGCTCGTCCGACGCGTCCTTCGGGTGCGAGGTCATGAAGCGGAGCTTGAAGTCCCCGTCGATCTGCGCCACCCTTCGGAGCAGCTGCGGGAAGTTCTCGCCCGTTTCCGGCTCGCAGTAGGAGTTGACGTTCTGCCCGAGCAGCGTTATCTCGCGGCAGCCGGAAGCGACGAGCGGCTTCACCTCGGCGAGCACGTCTTCGGATCGGCGGCTGCGTTCTCTGCCGCGCACGTAAGGCACGATGCAGTAGGTGCAGAAGTTGTTGCAGCCGTACATTATCGGCACGAATGCGCGGAAGCCCTCGTTGCGCACATTGCCGATGCCTTCGACTATCTCGCCGGATTCGTCGTAGAGCGTGCGTATCTTCTTGCCTCCGGTCAGGCGGCTGAAGATCAGCCGCGGCAGCTCGTGGATCGCCGACGTGCCTATGACTATATCGACGAATGAATAGCGTTTCTTTATATCCTCCACCATATGCTCCTGCTGGGTCATACAGCCGCAGAGTACGGTTATCATGGAGGGGTTTTTCTCTTTCAGAGCGTGGAGCAGCCCGACGTTGCCGAGTATCTTCTGCTCGGCGGAATGGCGCACGGCGCAGGTGTTGAAAACGACGAGCGACGCACCCTCCGGCGAATCGCAGAGCTCGTAGCCCATATTCCGCGCGAGAGCGGCGATCTTTTCGGAATCGCTGACGTTCTGCTGGCATCCGTAGGTCTTTATGTACGCCCTGCGGCCGGAGCCCTCGATGAACTCCCTGACTTTATTCTCGTATTCGGGATCGTAATAACGCATCAGCTGTCAAACCCATCGTAAGAATCGTAGGAATCGTAAACGTCGCTCCGCTTCGGCGCGGCCTGCTCCGGCTGCGGCTCCGCGGCGGAACGCTTCTTCCTGCCGCGGACGATAACGATCGCGACGACCGCGACCGCGGCGCAGAACACCGCGCCGGCGATAACGAACATCAGCGGCGAGGCGCCCGAAGGCGCTGCCTCCCCTTCCGAAGACGCGTGGCTCGCGTTCGACTCCGGCACGGACGAGCCGCTCTCCAGCTCTATCGGCTCCGGAACGCTCGATTCAAGGCCTATCGCGCGCTCGACGACCTTCGGCTTTTCACCTTCGATCGGGCGCGTTATGTTGTCGCTGCCGGACGCGCCGGGCGCGTTCCAGTGATTGCGCTTCGCCTCCGGATACGGAGTGCCGAAGCCATCCTCGCGGTCGTCCCAGAGGTGACTGTTTTTGAGGAAATAGTCGCTGCTCTTCAGGAAGTAGTTATAAACTACGCCGCTGCCGAGATGCGGCTGATCGTCCCAGGTCACGTCCATATGGTACCATTTGCCGTCGACCTCCACCATATTCCAGCAATGCAGATTGAAGGTGCTGCCCGTCACGGCGTAGGTTTTTTCGGAAAAGACGATGCGCGTATTGAGTCCGGCCGTACGGCAGAGAACGTCGAAAAGCAGAGTATACGCCGAGCATACTCCCCTGCCGTTCGTGACCATGCCGTAGGCGGAATGCGATTTGGAGTTGTAAGTATCGCTGTAAGCGTAGTCATAGGTGAGGATCATCCAGTCGTGGATGTTCTTGACCTTGTCGTACTCCGTTTCCGCGCCCGCGAGGATCGAAGCGATATTGTCCCTTGCGAACTTCTCGACGTATTCGGTCTCTCTCGGCGTTTCGTGCCACTTGCTGACGCGATAGACGACGCTGAAGGTCTGCAGCACGGACGTATGCGGATCGTAGTCGAAGCTGACTTCCGTGCGCACCTGCGACATCTTCAGACCGACGTAGTCGTTGCCCGCGGTATATTTATACTTCAGGATCGGATAGGTCGACATGAAGTACTCCTCTTCCGGAGCAAACCTGTCGTCAGACGCCTTGAACTGCGAAACGAATCCGCCGGAGATCGTGAGATTGACGCCGTCTTCGCCGTTGTTGAATGCGCCGCTCAAAGCGGCGTCGACCGACGCCGTCATCGAGTCGCGGTCGTCTGTTATTATGTTTATAACAGACGCCGAAACGGACGTTCCGGAAAAGAACGCCAAAGCGAATATAAGCGCGAGGATCCGTTTCAAAGCTTTTTTCAAGGGTATACCGTCCTTTCGGAGAATCAGGCAAATACGGAGTTGAACTCGTCGGAATCGATGGTCTCCTTTTCGAGCAGGAGCGCGGCTACCGCGTCGAGCTTGTCGCGGTTGGAGTTCAGTATATCCTCCGCCTTCTTATAGGCGGTGTTGATGATCTTCTCGACCTCTTCGTCGATCTTGGCGGCGGTGGTTTCGGAGAAGACCTTGGAAGTCGTCAGGTCTCTGCCGAGGAAGACCTCGTCGTGCTCGCTGCCGAAGGTGACGGAGCCGAGCGTGTCGCTCATACCGTACTTCGTGACCATGTTGCGCGCGATGCGGGTGGCGCGCTCGAGGTCGTTTGAGGCGCCTGTGGAAATATCGCCGATAGCGATCGCTTCCGCGACTCTGCCGCCGAGCAGCGAGGAAATCTCTTCGCACATCTCGGTCTTGGAGATGTGATATTTATCCTCTTTGGGCAGGAAGCGCGTAAAGCCGCCCATCATGCCTCTGGGCATTATCGATATCTGATGCACGGGGTCGCAGGTCGGCAGGAAGTGGGTAACAATAGCGTGCCCCGCCTCGTGATACGCGGTCAAGCGCTTGTCGTTTTCCGGAACCACGCGGGACTTCTTCTCCGGACCGGCGACGACTTTCATGACCGCGTTCTCGATATCCGCCTTGGAAATGAGCTTGCGGTTATCGCGTGCGGCAAGCAGCGCCGACTCGTTGAGCAGGTTCTCGAGGTCCGCTCCGGTGAAGCCGACGGTCGTCTTCGCAATGGTCTTCAAATCGACGTCCGGCTCAAATTTCTTGTTGCGCGCGTGGACCTTAAGGATCCCTTCGCGCCCCTTGATATCCGGCGTGCTGACGTAGACCTGTCTGTCGAAGCGGCCCGGACGCAGCAGAGCCGGATCGAGTATGTCGGGGCGGTTGGTCGCCGCCATTATGATAACGCCTTCGTTTTCCGAGAAGCCGTCCATCTCGACGAGGAGCTGATTGAGCGTCTGTTCCTTCTCGTCGTGGCCGCCGCCGAGGCCGGCGCCGCGCTGTCTGCCGACGGCGTCGATCTCATCGACAAAAACAATAGAAGGAGCACTTTTCTTCGCCTGATCGAACAGGTCGCG
>JAFRVI010000052.1 GCA_017438525.1 Clostridia bacterium | reverse complement strand
GTTGAGCATTTCCGGCACTTCGCCGTTGGCGATCTTCAGCGCAAGCCCTTCCGCGATCGCGGTCTTGCCCACGCCCGGTTCGCCGATCAGGCAGGGGTTGTTCTTCGTGCGGCGGGAGAGGATCTGCGTGATACGCTCGATCTCCTCCTCCCTGCCGATGACGGGGTCGATCTTGCCCTGCGCCGCGAGCGCGGTCAGGTCGCGGCTGTACTTTTTCAGCGCGTCGCCCTTCGCCTTGCGGCCGCCTCCCTCGGGCTCGCCCTCCTCGGCCTCCTCCTCGTACGCCTCGCGGCATTCGGAAAGCAGCTCCTCCATAACGGCGCTGACGTTTCCGCAAAGCTCGCTGATGATGCGGCAGCCGATGTTGTTGTTCTCTTCGATTATCGCTATGAGCAGGTGCTCGGCGCCGATGAGCTGCTTGCCCATGCGGTTCGCCTCCGCGAGCGAAAGCTCGACGATGCGCTTGGTGCGCGGAGTCAGCTCCGCGTTGACCACCTGCGCAGGATCGCCCCTGCCGATGGCGGCTTCTATCTTTTCGCGGACGGCGTCTTCGGTGACGCCGTTGTTCTCAAGCACCTTCGCGGCGACGGAGCCGCCCTCGCGGAGCAGTCCGAGCAGCAGGTGCTCGCTGCCTATATAAGCGTGGCCGAGCTCCTTCGCGGCCTGCACGCTCAGTTCAAGCGCCTTTGACGCTTCTTCGGTAAATCTTCTGTTATACATAAGTCATTCCTCCTTTTCGGCGTTCGGGAAATCGCGCTTACGCGTTCTTTCCGCGCAGCACGTCCCTGATGCGCGCCGCCTCCTCGAAGTTTTCCTCGGCGACGGCCTTTTTCAGCTGCGCCTCGAGCTCCTCGCGCGAAGGCGTTTCGTTCTTCGGCGGTTCCTCGCCGGGCTCGCGCTTCGGCTTCGGCAGCGGCATGCCGCCGAAGACGCTGTAGCATTCGCCGCAGCCGAGGCGGCCGTTGCGGGTTATATCCGCGAGCGTGGAGCCGCAGACGGGGCAGCGCTTTTCGCCGCGGGGCTCGCGCCTGCCGCTTTCGAGCGCGAAGGACGGCATCGCGGCGTTCAGCAGGCCGTTGAAAAGGCCGCCGCCGAACAGACCGCTGCCGAAGTTCAGCATCTCCCTGCCGAAGTCGGGGATGCTGACTCCCTTTTCCGCCGCGCAGTCGGGACAGAGCTTGTAGCTCTTCTTCTTGCCGTTTATGTTTTCCTCGTAGAAGACGGTCGCTTCTCTTTTCTTGCAGTTTTCACACAACATATCAAACACCTCTTTCAAGTGATATTTATATAATGTAGGATTTGCGCTAAATATTCATGAGCATATTTTTGAGAAGGTCGGCGCGGATCGCGCCCGCGGTCTCCGGCGGAAGCGACGCTACGCTCCTGCTGCGGAGCGCGGCGAGGATCAGCTTGCCCTCCTTCTCGGTCAGGCAGCCGTTGGCGACGAGGTTGCGCAGTATCGCGAAGGCGGAGTTCATATCTATATATGCGCCGATGCTGTTGACTATATGCATCCGGTAGCCGTCGCGGCTGCCGTCCACCATTCTGATGCGGATGTAGCCGCCGCCTCCGCGCCGGCTCTCCACGATGTAGCCCTGCTCCGGCGTGAAGCGCGAGGAGATAACGTAGTTTATCTGGCTCGGAACGCACCCGAGCTTACCCGCGAGCTCGTTGCGGGCGATCTCCGCGGCGCCCTCGCTTTCGATAAGCTCACGTATCATCGCGTATATCCTGTCGGTCATTGCCATATCGTTTCGCCTCCGTTATTTGACTTTGACTTTCTTTGACCTTCCGAGACATATTATAGCACCCCTTTCGGATTTGTCAAGGGGTGCGGAGAAAATTTTTTGAAAATTTTTCGGGAGCGGTCAGCCGAGGGCTTTGCAGAAGACGGGGGTGTAAACGAGGCGGCCGTCGACGCGGTCGGAGCGCATGAGGACGAACTCCGTGACCGGCGCGGAAACGGCGGGCAGCTCGAGCCGCGGTTTCCCCTCGCAGACGGCGCGGCGCGCGAGGGTGACGTGCGGGCGGAAGGGCTTCGGGTCGAGCGCGAAGGCGGCGGCGTTGAGCGCTTCGCGCACCTTCGCGGCGAGGAAGTCGAGGTCGGGCTCGCGGCGGAGTCCCGCCCAGAGCAGGTCGCCGAAGGCGCCGGAGCCGCCGAGCGCGACGCGGAAGGGGCGCGCTTTCACGGTATCGAGCGCCGCCTTCGCCTCGGCAAGGCGGTGTGTCTCGCCGATGAAAGCGAGCGTCAGGTGCATATTTTCGCGGCGGGTGAAGTTCGCGGACACGCCCTGCTGTTTCAGCGAAACGATTGCGGCGGAAAGGGCGTCCTTTATCTCCGGCGGGAACTCTATGGCAACGAATAACCTCATAGGCGGCTCCTTATATAATAACGGTTTCTATCATTATATCACCCGACGGCGCGGATTTCAATTATAAAAGAGCGATGCTTTCGCATCGCTCTTTTGAATGTCAAAGACTGACCAAAAGGTACATTTTCAAGCTAAAACTGACCAAAAGGTACGCGAGCCTGCCTGCTCGACAAACCGGGATTTGTCTTAATATGTATTTGTGTTTTTTCATAAATCCGCGTCGAAATCAACACAGCTTATCAATTTCTTTTCTGAGAGCTAGTTTCATTTCTTCGAGCTTTTCTGACGACGGCATATTCAAAGGATCGTTCATTACCTCAATCGGTGTCCACCACACTGGACCTGGCAAACCATCCGGTCTGTATTGCAGAATATCATCTTTTCGTCGAGGAAAAATATGCCAATGAACATGTGCATCTCCGTTGCCAAGCAGTTCACAATTCATTTTGTCGGCACCGAATGCTTTTGACACTGCCTCCTGAACGATGGACATTTCTTCAAGAAATTTGATTTTGAAATCACGATCAAGATAATGCAGTTCCGTTTTATGCTCTTTGCATAGAAACAGTGTATAACCGTAAAAATGCTGGTGATCACCGATTACGACATACCCGGTTTCAAGTTCACGCACAAAATATGGATTTCTGCCTTCCTTTATCCAGTTGATTCTATCGCATATTACACACACAATATGCCTCCGCAAATTCTGATTTATCGCGTTCATTATAGCACAATTTCGTGAACTTTTCAACCGATTTCACTTAAAAAAGCCCTCGGCTTCCGACTGCTGACAGTTGGTGGAAAGAATGAAGTCACTCGCTTTGCTCGTTAATGAAGCGTCGGCGTTGCCGCCATGAAGACGGGCTTCGCCCTGATGAAGCGAAGCCGCCCCTTGTTTCTCCCGTTCTCCCATTTTCATTTCTTCATTAGCGGCAGTTGCTTCGCAACTGCTGGCGTCTTCATTCCTTCATTAGCCCACTTGTGGGCGACTTCATTCAAAAAACGCACTTTGTCTTGGTAGACAAAAGTGCGTTTTTTGTTGGAGCCGGTGGACGGACTTTCTTCTCCCTTGCGCAACGCTCCCCCGGAGCGTTGCTGCCGATTCGCCCGCCGCCGTCAGCGGCGGCGAACCGGAGTTCGTTTCAAGTCCGTTCACAACTTATAATAAATATCAGAGGGCGGGTCTATGACCCGCCCTCTGATATTTGGAGCCGGTGGACGGACTTGAACCCCCGACCTGCTGATTACAAATCAGCTGCTCTACCGACTGAGCTACACCGGCGACAAGCGTTATTATATTATCCGCGCGTCAATTTGTCAATATATTTTTCCAAAACGCGCCGCGTTCCGCCACGCCGCCGATACCCGCGATCGCACGTTTTCTTCCATATTAAAATAATTGACTATACATTTGCGAAAATTTGTGATATAATTCATATGGTATATACTAACACACAGGAGGACTTTTTATGAAACGTCTTATTTCGATCATTATCACTTTCGCAATGCTCATCGGAGCCGCGCCGCTCGCGGTCTTCGCCGGCGGCGGAAACGACTTCCCGCCGGAGGGCTGCATCAACAGCGAGCCGCTGCGCCCGGAGGGCAGCTTCACCTTCAACTTCACCGGCGAAGGAGTCTATATCGACTTCTATTCCGGCGCAGAAGGCATCTACGTCTTCGAGTCGTCGAGCGACCTCGATCTTTTTGTCAGAGTCTATGACGGCGAAGGCAACGAGATAGCGTATAACGACGACGGCGACAACACTCAGGACTTCAAGTGCTACTGCCCCGTCGGATACAGGACCGACGTCTACCTCTATATCGGCGAATGGGGCAGCGAAACCGGCAGCGTGACCGTCACCGCTACCTATTCCGACGTTGAAAGCGTCACCCTCAAGCAGTATCCGACGAAGACGACCTACCTGCCCACCGACTGGTCCCCCGACATCACGGGCGCCGTATTCGAGATCAGCTACAAGAACGGCGACAAGGCGACCTGGATCCCCGCGTCCGGCGGCTACACCGAGGTCGGCTCCCCCGACGGCGTCAACTGCAGCCGCGAATTCGTAAACGAGCTCCAGCCCGGCTACGCCAATCAGGTCAGACTCAGCTGCTACGGCTACGAATTCTACTACGACATCAGCGTTCGCGACTACTACTTCGACGAGGCGCGCGTCACGCGCATGCCCTACCGCTCGGAATATATCGTGGGCGTCGACGACCATTCCTTCTACCCCGACGGTATGCTCGTCCAGCTCTATAAAAACGGCTCGCCGGTCGAAACGGTAAACTTCCGCGGCGACTCCCCGATGCACCCGCTCTTCCAGCAGTTCGCCATGCCGGACGAATACGCCCTCGGCGAAAACGAGGTATCGGTGAGATTCGCTAACGGCGTTTCCGCCGAGCTGACCGTCACCGGCATCGAGAACCCCTATGAATCCATCGAGATGGTCAAACTCCCCGATAAGACGGTCTATGACACGACGCCCAACGGCTTCTTCCCCAACCCCGAACTCGCGGGCGGCGTGCTGCGCGTGCACTACAAGAACGGCGCATACTACGATCACACCTTCGACGACAGCTACGACAATCAGATACTCGGGCGTTATTACTATTATTCTTTCACGGAGTGGCAGCTCAAAGTCGGCGCGAACACGATCATGATCGATTTCTGCGGCCTGACATGCACTTTCGACGTCACCGGCGTCGAATCCACGATCAAGAGCGTCGAGCTGCTCAGGCAGCCCGACCGCCTCAACTATTATATCGGCGAGGTCGGTCTCTCGATCAAAGGCGCTCGGCTCCGCGTCAATTATACCGACAACACCTATAAGATCATCAACTTCACCGACGAAAACAGATATATAGACGGCTTCTACGTCGACTATGCGCTCGAAAGCGCCCCCGTCGTCGGCGAAAACGTCGCTACGCTCTGGTACGGCGGCTACAGCGCCGAAGTGACCGTCACCTTCCACGAGAACGACGTCAAGCGCGTCACCGTCGCGAAGGATCCCGACAAAACCGTATTCGGTCTCAACTCCGTGGTCCTTCCCGAAGACCTCGCCGGGCTCGTTCTCAACGTGACGTATAAGGACGGCACGCGCGAGACCTGGGACTATTCCGCCAACAACGGCGTCTTCAGAGGCGTCGAGGTCTTCGGCAGCGCGTATATCAGCAACTACGGCTACAACGCGCTGACGCTGAACATGGCCGGATACTACGCGAACGTCTACGTCCTCTCGAAGGATCTCTTCGTGATGAGCTACGACGTCGTAAGAGGCCCCGACGCCAACGGCAGCAACGCCGTGATCCGCTTTTCCCTCGAGGACGGCGCCTCCTTTGAGGCGACCTTCCCCGGCAACTACAACTCCGACGATTACGCCACCGGCTTTCTGAACCTCCCGGGTTACGGCAGATACAGCTACGATCTCTACCGCAACGCCAATATCGGCGGCGACAAGTACGTCGTGCTTTACGTCTTTGAGATGGAAAACCCGATCCTTCTGCCGATGGGCGGCTCCGCGGCACAGAAGGGCGACTTCAACGGTAACGGCAAGATCGAGGTAGACGACGCGCTCGCCGCGCTCCGCATCGCCGCGAAGCTGGCTGCGGAAACGCCCGAAGCGATCGCGATAGGCGACATCGACGGCAACGGCAAGGTCGAGGTCGACGACGCGCTGGCTATACTCCGCGTCGCCGCCAAGCTCGCCGACCCGAGCAGCCTGGGGTGAGTTTTTAGAAGGCAATTGAAGGCATCCATAATTACGGAGGAAAAAATGAAACGCATTCTTTCAATTATAATCGCGCTCGCGATGCTCTCCGGCATCGCTCCGCTCGCGGTCTTCGCGGACGGCGGAAAGCCGGTTGAATCGAGTTTCAACATCACCTACGATCCTTCGATGGTAATCGCCACCACCCGCCTGACCGGCAAAGACGTATCCAAAATGCTGAGGCGCGCCGTCACCTCGCTCAAGAGCACCGACTATTACGGCGACGATCAGGGCTGGTACGTTTACGCGAATCTGAACGCGGACGCCAGCGAATACACCTCGCTCGGATATTTCGAAGACGACCGTTTCTGCAGTCTTGCGGATTCGGAAGAGTACCTGACCGCAGACAGAGAGTATTATTACGAATTCAACGTCGAGAACACGAGCGGTTATATCTGGGACGTAGACAATCTGCCGGCCGTGACGGTCAACGGCGAACCCGCCGACGTCAAATGGAGAAACCGTGACGAAACCGGCGATATCGACGTCTTCGTCAAGGCGCCGCTCGACGATAACGGCCACGCCGTCGCGCAAGTCAAAGTAAATCCCGATCACGCCATAGTTCAGCGCGGAACGCAAAAGCAGTTCTCGCTCGAAGTGCTCGGCACCTCCAGCGCCGCCGAATGGACGGTCATCGGCGCCGAAAGCGCGTCTACGCGAGTCGGCTCCGACGGCCTGCTCACGGTCGCCGCAAACGAGACCGCGGACCTCATCCTCGTCAAAGCGTCCTCCGCTTATTCGACCGCGTGGGCGCAGGCGCAGGTAACGCTCATTGACGAGCCCGTCGGCATCGACAGCGTTACGCTCGACGTTTCCGAAGCAGTCGTTCCGAGAGGCGGCGCGCTGGATATCGAAGCGACCGTCACCGGTACGGACGTGCTCGACGTCGAATGGACGCTCGACGGAGACGGCATGGATACCGAAACCGAACTGACGGCCTTCGGATCGTCCGCTCACCTTAACGTTTCGGTGAACGAGGGGGAAAAGGTCCTGACCGTCACCGCGCGCTCCGTCGCCGACCCCACGAAATTCGCGGTCGCAAAAATCACCGTCGGCCCCGGCGTCCCGATCCCGTCGAGCATCAACGTCGAATATGACGCGGCTCAGGTCGCGCTCACGACCGCGACGACCGGAAAAGAAGCCACACAGGCGCTCCGCGACTCGCTGATCTCGGTTCACGGAACGGAATCATACCGCCCGGGTGAAACTTGGTACGTTTACTGCAATGCCAACGCCGACGACAGCGTCTACACCTGCATCGGCTTCTTTGACGAATACGGCGCCTTCACAGCGCTCAACGGCAGCGACGAGCCGCTTTCGGCGGACGTACAGTATTACCTCTGGTTCAATATCGAGAACTGCTCCGGCTGCGAATGGGACGTCGACAACCTCCCGACCGTGACGGTAAACGGCGCAAAAGCGGACTTAATCACATGGAGAACACAAGACTACAACGGCGACATCGACGTCTTCATCAAGGTCAGCGTAGCGCCCGCCGGCGCCCTGAAGGGCGACTTCAACGGTAACGGCAAGATCGAGGTCGACGACGCGCTCGCTGCGCTCCGCATCGCCGCCAAGCTCGCGCCCGAAACCGCCGCTTCAGTCGAAATCGGCGACACCGACGGCGACGGACACGTCACGGTTTCCGACGCGCTGGCGATACTGCGCGTCGCCGCCAAGCTGGCAAGCCCCGGTTCGCTTCAGCAGTAAAGCGAACTTTCCCCGCCGTCATCCCGAGCGAAGCGAGTGACCCCGCGCCTTTTGCAGACGGCTGCACGGGGATTCCCCGCCGGCGCGTCCGCGGCTCGGAATGACAGACCGAAACGCGATAACCGCAATTCAAAATACAGAAAGGAAAAACACCATGAGCATTTTCGATTCCCTGAAAAAAGCGGCGGAGAACGTCGCCGGCGGCTTCAAAAAGGAGCAGAAGACCGAGACCTTCACCTTCGCCGCGCTGCCCGAAAGCGTCGACGAGATGAAGGCGCTGCCCGAAGGCGCGCTCGACACCCCCTTCAAAACCGCGGCTATGTCAATCTGCGCGCTCTGCGCCTACGCCGCCGCGCCCGAGATCGGCACACAGATGCTGGACTTCCTCAAGGGACCCCAGCCGCTGAGCCCGCTCAACAAGCAGTTCCTGCGCGACCGCTTCATGGACGGCAGCACCTACGTACCCTTCTCCTATTTTGAAGGCGCCGTCCCCGGCAACGACTACACCCCCGCCGAGCCCTTCAAGGTGACCTTCTTCACCAACCCCTACTCCTTCGATAACGAGGGCTACGTCAAGCTCTTCGTCTGCTCCGGCGGCGCCGACAGCGAACGCTATCTCGTGCTTCGCCAGAAGGGCGAGCAGTGGTTCCTGTGGGAGTACGAAGGCCTGCTCTCCGGCATCCGCAAGCCGAAGTCGCAGGATCCGTGGGCGTAAGCTCGCTGCGCTCGCAGCTAAATTCGCGGGCGTTGCCCGCGAGCTGAATCGGCGCAAAGCGCCGGCTAAATTCGGCTTCGCCGAGCTAAATTCACGCTTCGCGTGAGCTGATGAAAAAAACCGCTTCCCGATATCGGGAAGCGGTTTTTTAACGTATCAGGGTTCCCCTTGCACAGGGGAGGCGTCGCCGCTGTTACAGAAGCTTTGCGGCGGCCTTGTCGATGAAGACGTTGACGTCGGGGTGGAGCTGCAGTATCGACGCCGGACAGAGCGGGTCGACGCCGCCGGTCAGCATCAACGCGATCGCCTGCGCCTTCGCTTCGCCGTTGGCGACGAGGACGATGCGCTTGGCGGACATTATCGCGCCCATGCCCATCGTGACGGCGAAGCGCGGAACGTCGGCTTCGCTCTCGAAAAAGCGGGCGTTCGCCTTTATCGTGTTCTCGGTCAGCGCGACCTTGTGGGTCGCGGCGGTGAAGAAGCCGTCCGGCTCGTTGAAGCCGATGTGACCGTTGCATCCGATACCGAGCACCTGCACGTCCGTGCCGCCCGCCGCGGCGAGCGCGGCGTCGTATTCGGCGCACTCCTTTTCCACGTCCTCGGCGACGCCGCTGGGCACGCGGGTGTTCGACTTGTCGATGTTGACGCGGTCGAAGAGGTTTTTATTCATAAAGTAGCGGTAGCTCTGGTCGTTCTCCGGCGAAAGCGGATAGTATTCGTCCAGATTGAAGCTGCGGACGGCGGAGAAATCCAGCTCGCCTGCCACGTATTTGCGGGTCAGCGCGTCGTAGATGCCGATCGGCGAGGAGCCGGTGGCGAGCCCGAGGATGATATCCGGCTTATCCAGCATCAGCGCGGCGATGTAATCCGCCGCCGCTTCCGAAAGCCCTTCGTAGCTGTCGAAGACCTCGACCTTTATGTTGCCTTTGTAGCCGTAACAGAGTTTTTCCATAACTGCCTCCTATTTCTCGCCGAGACGCTCTTTGACGGTGTCGGCGACCTGCGCGACAACGCGCTGCGCCTTCTCCTCGTCGCCGCACTCGACCATAACGCGTATCAGCGGCTCGGTGCCGGACTCGCGCACGACGATCCTGCCGTCGTCGCCGAGTTCCTTCCCCGCTCCGTCGATCGCCGCGCGGACGACCTTGTCGGTAAAGAGGCGCTCCTTGCCCGCGGGCGTGACGCGGACGTTGATAAGATGCTGGGGATAGCGCGTCATAACGCGCTTTAGCTGCCCGATGGGCGCGGCGCTGCGGGTGAGCATATCCAGCACCTGCAGAGCGGTAAGCTGCCCGTCGCCCGTCGTGGCGAATTCCTTGAAGATGATGTGTCCGGACTGCTCGCCGCCGAGGGAGTAGCCGTTTATCAGCATCTCCTCGAGCACGAAGCGGTCGCCGACCTTCGTGGGAATGAAGGCGAGACCGTTCTCCGCGCAGAAGCGGTTGAAGCCGAAGTTGGTCATTATAGTGCCTACGACGGTGTTTTTGTTCAGCGTGCCGCGCTGCTTCATATCGACGGCGGCCATCGCCATGATCATATCGCCGTCCACGACCTCGCCCGCCGCGTCTACCATAAGGCAGCGGTCGGCGTCGCCGTCGAAGGCGATGCCGAGGTCGTAGCCGCCGGCGACTACCTTTTCGCAGAGCTTATCCAGATGCGTCGAGCCGCAGCCGGCGTTGATGTTCACGCCGTCCGGCTCCGCGAAGATGACGTCGCAGTCGCAGAGCGACGGGAAAAGCACCGGCGCGGTCACGGAGGCGGAGCCGTTCGCGCAGTCGATCAGCGCGCGCACCTTGAAGCCGCCGCCGACGGTGGACTTCAGGTATTCCACGTAGTCCGCCACGGCGTTCTCCGCGCGCGAGATCCTGCCGACCGAGGCGCCGTCGCAGGCGTAGAACTCGTTACCGAGAACGAGCGTTTCGACCTTCTCTTCCAGCAGGTCGGGCAGCTTGTAGCCGTCGCCGCTGAAAATCTTGATGCCGTTATACTCCGCGGGGTTGTGCGACGCGGAGATCATCACGCCCGCGTCCGCCTTGTACCTGCCGACGAGGTACGCGACCGCGGGGGTCGGCACGACGCCGAGCTGAAGCACGTCGGCTCCGGCGGCGCAGATGCCCGCCGCGAGCGCGGAGGCGAGGAAGTCGCCGCTTATGCGGGTGTCCATACCGAGCGCGATGACGGGGCGTTTCCCGTCCGCATCCGTGAGCACACGCGCCGCGGCGTTGCCCACCTTCATGGCGAGGTCCGCGGTCAGCTCCTTGTTGACTACGCCGCGAACGCCGTCGGTTCCGAAAAGTCGGCCCATACTATCTCCTCTCGGTCACGTTGTTCTTCTCCTTGTAAATGCTGTTCGCGGCGAGCACGCCGCGGAAGCAGGAGGTGGGATATACTATACAGTTTTTGCCGAGCACCGAGCCGGGATTCAGCACGCTGTTGCAGCCGACCTCGGTGCCGTCGCCGACCATCGCGCCGAACTTTTTCAGCCCGGTCTCGATATCGCCCCCGTCGGCGCCGTGAAGCACGACGAGCGTCTTGTCGCTCTTGACGTTGGAGGTGACGGCTCCGGCGCCCATGTGCGCCTTCCAGCCCATGATGCTGTCGCCGACGTAGTTGAAGTGCGGCACCGTCGCCTTCTCGAAGAGGATCGCGTTCTTGACCTCTACGGAGTTGCCGACGACGGCGTCCTTGCCGATCAGCGCGGAGCCGCGGATGAACGCGCAATGGCGTATTTCCGCCCCCTCGTCGATGATACAGGGCGCGCCGATGAACGCCGTTGGCGCTACCTTCGCCGTCTTATGTATCCAGACGCCCTCGGACGGGTTGTCGAACTCGTCCGCCGACAGCGTCGCCCCGAGCGCGAGCAGGAATTCCTTTATTCCGCTCAGCGCCTCCCACGGACGCTCGAAGTTTTCGAGCCAGCTCCCCGCGCGCGACTTCGTCAGGTCGAAAAGCTCGGCCGTTTTAACGGTTTTCATGCAAATCACTCCCTAAAAATGCGTTTTCTTTTTATTCTATTCAAAGATCACGAAATCGTTACCTTGACCTCGTGCCTGCCGCCCTCGAACAGCGGCAGACGCGCGCCTTCGATCGCTTCGCCGTCGACGGTGACGGAAACGGCTCCCTTCTCGAGCCCCTTCGGGTTCTCGATCGTGATGTCGTATTCCGCGCCGCGATAGACGCGCTTGACGGTGCAGTGTTTGAACTCGGCGGGCAGGCAGGGATCGATGACGATGCCGCCGAAATCGGGCTTGACGCCGAGCATCTCGTTCAGCAGAACGGTGGTGAACCACGCGACCGAGCCGGTGATCCAGGTGAACTCGGTGATGTACGCGCTGTTCTTATGGTCGGGCCCGAAGTAGCAGTTGGCGTACATGAAGGGCGGGTTGTTATCCTTGTTGTCGTCCGCGGAGACGAGGTAGCCGGGCGAGACCTTCTTGAAGAGCTCGTAGGCGAGGTTGCCCTTACCGATGCGGAGCAGGCCGAGGATCATCCAGATATTGAGGTGTGAATAGATGGTGCCGTTCTCGGCGATGCCGGGCTCCATGCTGCTGATCCTGCCGATGCCGGGATCGAATTCGCGGAAGCAGGGCGCGAGCAGCAGGTAGCCGTATTTGCTGCCGAGCAGACGGTCGCAGGTCCTGATGACCTGCTCGGCGCGTTCGCCCGTCGCGACGCCGGAGATCAAGCTCCAGCACTGCGGCTCCATGAAGATCTCGGCGGCCTTCGCGCCGGCGGCGCCGACCTTCTTGCCGTAGTCGTCGATGCAGCGGATGTATCTGTCGCCGTCCCACGCTTTTTCGTTGATGACGGCCTTCATATCCTCCATACGCGCGAGGTAGTCCGCCTCCGCGTCCTTTTTGCCGAGGAAGTTCGCGAGCGCCGCCATTTCGGTCAGCGCCTCGACGTAGGCGATGCTGAGCCAGACGCTCTCGCCTCTGCCCTCCTTGCCGGTGCCGGTGAGCGAGTCGTTCCAGTCGCCGAACTTGATAAGCAGCAGGCGGTCGGCGCCCTTGTTGCTCTCGAGGAAGTTCAGCGCGCGGTCGATGTGGCCGCGGACGGTGGCGCTACCGCCGTCGTAGAACGGGACCTCTTCTTTCAGCAGGTCAAAGTCGCCCGTCTCGCGCAGGTACGCGATGAGGGTGAAGACAAGCCACATCGCGCTGTCGGAATACGCCTTTTCGTCTATCGGGTTCCAGCCGCGGACGGCGAGGCCGCTCGAATACTGGCGCTTGAGCGCTTCTACGAGGATCTCGCGGGTGCGGGCGGGAGTCTGCGCCGCGCAGCCGAGCCCCTGCTGAACGATGTCGCGGTAGCCGTTGTAGCCCCAGCGTCCCCAGGCGGCGCCGTAGAGGTTCGCCTGCTTCGCCCAGACGTTGATGAGGCGGTCGAAGTGTTCGTCCGGAGTCGTCGCCTTGTTCTTGCCGATGACGGAGGCGAAGTACGCCTTGACCTCGGCGAGCAGCGAATCGAGCTTGCCTATGTACTTATCCTTGAACGCCTTGACCTCGGCGGGCGAATCGACGACGCCGACGACGATCTCGACGTTCTTCTTCTCGCCGGCGGCGAGCTTGTAGTTATACTGCGCGGCGCCCACGGTCGCTTCCGCGGAGCCCTCGGTGTTCGTGCAGCTTCCGGCGGCGACGGCGTCCGGCGCGGCGAGCGAGCCGTATCTGCCGACGAAGGCGGCGCGGCTGCCGTCGAACGCGGCGATCTTTTCATCCGACGCGAAGAAGGCGGTCAGGTGGTTATGCGGCTTGATGAAGGGGTGCTTCGTGGCGACGATGGCGTTGTTCTCCTTGTCGAAGACGACGCTGCGGTAGATCATATCGCCGTAGCTGTCGAAGCCCCACTTGAAAGAAAACTGATACTGGTTATAGCAGAAAACGGAGATGTCGCGCTCTCTGCCGGAGACGTTCTCGAAGGAAAGCTTCCAGAGCTCCGCGGGCACGGGGCCGACGGGCAGGAAGACGGTCATTTCGGCGGCGATGCCGTTGGTCTGATTGCGGATTATCGAATAGCCGAGCCCCTGGACGCATTCGTACTTCTCATACTTCGCCTTTATCGGCTCCCAGTTGAGCGTCCAGAATTCGCCGGTCTCGTTGTCGCGGATGTAGATGAGGCGGCTCATGAGGTGGTCGCGGCCGAAAACGTCGAAGTCGCAGATGCGGCCGATGCCGGTGTAAAGCTGAACCGCTTCCTTGTCGCCTATCTGGTAGTCGAACCAGCCGATGCCGGTCTGCTCGACGTTCGCCTGCGAGCACTCGTTGAACAGGAAGTTGTCGAACGCTCTCGGGCAGTCGGGACGGGTAACGATGAACTCGGTGCCGTCGGAATTGAAATGTCCGTACTTGTAATCCATTTTTGTCTTTCCTTTCGGTTTTATATTTTTATTTTAATTATTTTTCAATAATTATTTCGCCGTGATTCTGAGCTCTTCGCCGGCGGCGGAAAGCGCGACGCCGGACTTGATCTTTCCGGTGACCATCAGCTCCGCGACCTCGTCCTCTACGTTGCGGCGTATCAGACGGCGCAGCTCGCGCGCGGACTGCTGACTGCCTTCCGCGCGGGCGGCGAGCCAGAGTCTGACGTCGTCGCCGTATTCGAGGTTAAGCCCCTTATCCTTCATGCCGGAGGCGAGCTCGTCGAGCATAAGGCCGGCGATGTCCTTGTAGTTATCGAGCGTCAGCCTGTTGAAGTAGATGACGTCGTCGATACGGCTGAGCAGCTCGGGGCGCATGATCTCTTTCAGCGCCTTCTCCGCCTTCGTCTTATCGAAGCTGCCCCCGCCGCCTCCGGTGAAGCCGAGGGTGGAAACGCCCGTTCCGCTGCCCGCGTTGGAGGTCATGACGACGATGGTGTTCTCGAAGTTCACGCGCCTGCCGTGGGCGTCGGTGAGGCGGCCTTCGTCGAGTATCTGAAGCAGTATGTTCAGCACGTCGGCGTGCGCCTTCTCGATCTCGTCGAAGAGGATTATCGAGTTCGGCTTGCGGCGGACGCGCTCGGTCAGCTGCCCCTGTTCGTCGTAGCCGATGTAGCCGGGAGGCGAGCCGACGAGCTTGCTGACGGAATGCTTCTCCATATACTCCGACATATCCAGCCGGATGAAGTTCTCCTTAGTGTCGAAAAGCTCCTCCGCCATGACGCGCACGAGCTCCGTCTTGCCGACGCCGGTGGGGCCCATGAAGACGAAGGACGCGGGGCGGCGGCGCGTCGTCAGTCCGGCGCGGGCGCGCTTGACGGCGCGGACGACGGCTTCGACCGCCTCGTCCTGCCCGATTACGCGGCGCTTGATGCGCTCCTCGAGCAGCGAGAGCTTGTCGAACTCCTGCTCCTTTATCCTGTCGGCGGAAATGCCCGTCCACAGCTCGATGACGGAGGCGAGCTCCGCGATCGTGACCGGCATTATGAGGTTCTTTTGGCGGAGCTTCTCGGCGTCCTCTTCAAGACGGCAGCGCTCGACGCGCAGGTCGGCGATCTCTTTGAAGATATCGTCCTTGTTCTCCTCGCCGCCTTCGGACGGCTCGTTGTTCGTAAGCTCCTCCTCGCGCGCGGAAAGCTCGGCGATCTTTTCCTCCAGCTCCGCGAGCTTCGCCGCTTCCTTGTTCTTGATGCTCGCGGTGGAGCACGCCTCGTCGATAAGGTCTATCGCCTTATCCGGCATGAAGCGGTCGGTGATGTATTTCGCGGCGAGGGAGGCGGCCTTGTAGCAGAGCCCGTCGTCCAGCTTCACGCCGTGGTGTTCTTCGTAATAGCCCTTTATCCCCTCGAGGATTGCGGCGGTCTCGGCCACGCTCGGCTCGTCGACGTTTATCGTCTGGAAGCGGCGCTCGAGCGCGGCGTCCTTCTCGATATACTTGCGGTATTCGCCGAAGGTGGTCGCGCCGATGACCTGTATCTCGCCGCGTGAAAGGGCGGGCTTGAGGATGTTGGCGGCGTTCATGCCGCCCTCGCTCTCGCCGGTGCCGATGAGGTTATGCACCTCGTCAATGAAAAGTATGATATTCCCCTCGCGCTTGACCTCGTCGACGAGCCCCTTGACGCGGCTCTCGAACTGCCCGCGGAACTGCGTTCCGGCAACCCGCGCGGTCAGGTCGAGCAGGTGAATCTCCTTTTTGCGCAGGCGCGGAGGGATGAAGTCCGCGTGCTGAAGCGCGTAAGCGAGCCCCTCGGCGATGGCGGTCTTGCCGACGCCGGCTTCGCCGATGAGGCAGGGGTTGTTCTTGATGCGGCGGTTGAGTATCTGTACGGCGCGGTAGATCTCCCTGTCGCGGCCGATGATGCGGTCGACCTTGCCCTGACGGACGCGCTCGGAAAGGTTGATGCAGAAGCCGTCGAGGAACTTGCGCTTCTGCTCCTTCTCCGGCTGCTCCTGCGTCTTTTTGCCTTTTCCCCTCTGCTTTTTGCCGTCGTCCCTGCTTTCCTTGTCGCCGGAAACCTGGAAGAAGGGCATCGGCGCGGTGCCGCCCGGCTCGAACATATCGCCGTCGCCGATAAGCTGCGCCATGCTCTCGTTGACCGCTTCTATATCCTCCTCGGTCATACCCATGCGGTCGATGATGTTGCGGATGTTCGGAAGGTTCATTTCGCGGGCGCAGGGTATGCAGTAGCCCTCGTTGACCGGCTTGCCGTTATCCATTTTCGTGACGAAGACTACCGCCACGCGTTTTTTACATTTGCTGCAAAGCATTTCAGTTCTCCTGTTCTTCGGTGGTCGACTGTATAGGTATCAGTCATCCGCGGTTTCGTCCTTGCGGGCGGCCTTCGCGGCCTCCCCCGCTTTCGCGGCGGCGCGTTCGGCGCGGTCGTTCGCCTTCTCGACCGCCTGCTCGGCGTTCCTGACGGCGATATCCGCGTGCTCCTTCGCCTTCTCGGCGTGCTTTTCGGCGCGCTCGGCGAGCTTCTCCGCCTTCTCGGCGTGACGCTCCGCCTTTATCTCGGCGCGCTTGTACGCGCCCTTGAAGCCCTCGATGTAGTAGCGGATGAAGGAGTACACGAGCAGCACTACGACGATGCCGAAGACTATATAGCATATCCATTCCGGAATGCCCCATCCGAACGAAACACCGCTGTCGTCGATGTGTCCTTCGAGCCCGTAGCCGCGCCAGATAAGCAAGCTCAAAAAGATGAAGATTATCGCCGTGTTCAGCTTGCCGTACCACTTTGAAGGCATTATTTCCTTCTTATCCTTTATCAGCTTGAAGCCGCCGATTATCTGCAGGACCTCCTTGGCGCAGAGCACCGCGAGCAGCCAGAGCAGCTGCGGGAACTCCCACGCGAGAAGCACGACCGCGCACATCTGCATCAGCTTGTCCGCGAGCGGATCGATTATCTTTCCGAGGTCGGTGGTCATATTAAACCTGCGCGCGATCCATCCGTCGAGCACGTCGGTCACGCCGGCGACGAAAAAGAGGATCGCCGCGAGCAGAAAGTTCTCCGCTTTGTATGCCCAGAAAAAGAAGGGAATCAGTATGAATCTGCAGATGGTCAGTATGTTCGGGATATTCATGGTATCGCCCCTTTATCAGAGTGTATTTATCGTTACTCGCCGTCGACGAGTGAGTAAGCGTATTTGAAAACCAGCGTTTTGTCTATGGTCTCACGGCTGATCGTGTTTGAGATCGCGGGAAGCGCGAGCCGCAGGACGAACGCCAGCAGCAGCACTATAAGCACACCCCGCGCGCCGCCGAGCACGCCGCCGAGCGCGGAATCGAACCCGCCGAGGTGCACCGCCTTCAGAAGCGGCCGTATGACGAGCTTCAGCACGAAGAGGATCAGCACGCCCGCGAGGATTATCGCGACCGCGGCGATAATACGCGAAACACTGCCGGAAAGCTTATCGACGAGCGAGAATATTCCTTTGACAATGCTGCCGGACGCCTCCTGCTCCGCCTGCTTTATCTTTTCCTTACCGATGCCGAGGACGGTCAGCCCCTCCTCACTATCGTTTTTCTGCTCTATCTCGGCCTCGAAGCTCTCGAGCTGGGCTTCCTTGTCGCCCTCCTGAAGCTCGACGCCTATCTTGTCGGCGATGCGGCTCGACGCCGTGCCGCGAAGCGAAGGATTGACGATCTTTTCGTCTATCACCTTCCCCAGCGGGACGGAGAGCTTATACGCAAGGAAGAAGACGAGGATCATTCCCGCGAGCGCGAGCACCGTCTTCAAAAAGCCCTTTTTTATGCCGAGAAGCACGGACGCGGCGACTATGGCGACCGCTATGATATCAAGCGCTATATTCATATGACGCTCCTTTCGTCAGATCGAGACCTTCGATATGCTGCCGACGCCGAAGACGAAGACGTTGTCGCCCGAAATACAGGCGAAGCTGCCGTCCGCGGAGGTTTCCGCGACCGCCTCCTGCTGCAGCTTCTTCGAGAAGACCGTTACCTCGTGCGAGCCGAGCACCGCGACTCCGCTCTTGCCGGCGGAAATGCAGCGGAAATCGACGGAAACGTCCGCCTTCGCCGCTTCTTCGCCGTCGTCATCGAGCGAAACTATGACGTAGTCTCTGCCGACGCCGTATTTGCTGAGCGCGAGCACCGTGCGGTCGGAGGTGCAGGAATATCCGCGCAGCCCCATCCCCTCGTAAGAGTAATCGAATTCAACGGCGCCCTCGTCGTTCAGCGTAACGGCGTTCGAATCGCCGATGACGGTGACGTTACTACCTTTATATGTCACGTAATAGAAATTATTACCGCCGAGCGCCGCCTTGACCGGCTCCGCCTTGCTGCGCGGCTCGAAGAGGAACGCGGTGACCGCGGTCTCTCCGCTGTCGGAGTTCATGCCGAGCGCGGTAAGCGCCCTGCCGTTCGACTTCATGCCGACCTTGTAGACGTAGTTTTCGGCGGAGTACCAGACGTATGTTTCCTCGCCGTCCGAGTCGTAGTAATGCAGCTCGTTGTGGTAACTCTTGGACGATGTGACGAGCGCCATGCTGCCGTTAGACGCGACGGCTGCGTCGATTATACCGTACGGCGCGGAGCCGGAGCGTATGAGCCCGTCCTTCGAGTAAAGCTCCCAGCGCATGCCCCCGCGGTCGAAAATGAGTATGCGGTTTTCGCAAACGGCGACGGCGGGATGCGCACAGCCGTGCTGGGCGGTCAGAAGTTCCCTGCCGCTGCCGCTCATGAGCATAACTCCGATATCGCTGACGACGAGCACGTCCGAGCCCATAAGCTTCACGTCTTCGACGGAGGTGCCGTTCAGCGCGGCGACCTTGTCGTCATTGCCCGAGGTGAAGGTCTCGATAAAGAAGTTCTTTATTCCCTTGAAGGAGATGACGTCGTTGCCGAAGAGGAAAAACCACGCGGCAACGCCGAGGACGGCTATCCAAAAGACCGTCTTCCATATGCGCTTGCGCCTGCGTATCTTTATTTTTTCGTCACGCGTCAGTTCGCGTTCTCCGGTTTTGCGTTTCATTCTCTCTCCGCTTTCAGTCGTAATAAACTTCGCTTAAATAGAGCCCCTGCGGCTTCGCCGTCGCGCCGGCGGCGTTCCTGTCGCCGGAGGCGATTATACCCGGGAGCGCGTCGGGCGCGATCTTGCCCTGTGCGATCTCAAGCAGTGTGCCGACCATTATCCGCACCATGTTGTATAAGAATCCGCTGCCGGCGACCGAGAAGACGACAAGGTCGCCCTCGCGCCGCACGGACGCTTCCGTTATCGTTCTGACTTTATCCTTGACCGAGCCGCCCGCCGAACAGAACGCCGAGAAATCGTGCTCGCCGAGGTACGCCTTCGCCGCTCTGTCGAGCAGCTTTTCGTCCAGCGGGTAGGGGTAGTGGAGCGCGCGCCCATCCCAAAACGGATCGCGGGTTTTTGAATTGAGGATGCAGTATTCGTACCGCTTGCCCGTCACGCTGAAACGCGCGTGGAAGTCCGGCGCCGCTTCGGAAGCCGCCTTCACCGCGATATCGCGCGGGAGCAGCGCGTTCAGCCCGCGCACGAAGGTTTCGGCAGATGCCTTCGACGGCGTCCTGAAGGAGCAGACGTAGTTTTTCGCGTGGACGCCGGAATCCGTTCTGCCGCAGCCGTGAAGCTTCGGATACGCGCCGGTCAGCTTCTCTATCGCGGCGGCGAGCGTTTCCTGCACCGTCGTGCCGTTGCGCTGGGACTGCCAGCCGCAGTAGGCGCTGCCGATATAGGTTATATCAAGTTTAATATTTCGCTCCATGGGGGCACGTCAATTCCTTTCACCCTTGCGAATATCACCGCGCCGAGCAGCGCGAGGACTATCAGCGCGGCAAGCGCGTCGCGGTATCCCGCCTTCATGACGCGGAGCTTCGTTCTGCCCTCGCCGCCGCGGTAGCAGCGGCACTCCATCGCCGTGGCGAGCTCCGGAGCGCGCCGGAACGCCGAAACGAGCAGCGGCACGAGCACCGGTATCAGCGCCTTCGCCCTGCGGAAGAGGCCTCCGCTCTCGAAGTCCGCTCCCCTCGCCTTCTGCGCGTTCATTATCTTATCCGCCTCTTCGAGCAGAGTCGGGATGAAGCGGAGCGCGAGGGTCATCATCAGCGCCGTTTCGTGCACCGGGAATCGCACGAGCTTCAGCGGCTTCATCAGCCATTCGAGCCCGTCGGTCAGCGCGACCGGCGTAGTGGTATACATCAGCGCGGAGCTGACGATTATCAAGCTTACTATCCTAACTATCATCTTCAGCGAGAAGAGAACGCCCTCGAATTTCGGGTGGAATATCCACCAGTCGAAAAGCGGTATCACGCCGGGAGTGTAAAAGATATTCAGCAGCGAGGTGAAGACGACGAGTATCAGCAGCGGCTTTAAGCTCTTCATATACAGCTTCAGCGGCACCTTCGTCATCAGCATCACCGCGGCGCTGAAAATGAAGACCGCGGCGTATGAAACGGTGCCGTTCGCGGTGAAGATCGCCGCCA
The DNA here is from genome assembly GCA_017438525.1 of Clostridia bacterium. NCBI lineage: Bacteria > Bacillati > Bacillota > Clostridia > Clostridia bacterium. The sequence continues at coordinate 29,834 of JAFRVI010000052.1, read as the reverse complement.
TCAGCACTATCATGAGCAGTATCTTCACGCGCGCGTCGAGCTTATGGATGACGGAATCGGCGCGATAGTAGCTGCCGAGGGTTATGTCTCTCATAACGGACCCCTCCCGAGCAGCTTTTTGACCGCTTCCGCGCCCTCCTCGACCGTGAGGACGGTGCCTTCGCAGCCGGTCTCGGAGCAGATGCGCGTGACCTGCGGCACGGAAAGCCCGTGCTCCGCGAGCTCGCCGACGCGGGAGAAGATATCGCGCGTCGCGCCCTGCATGACGAATCTGCCCTCGCGCATGACGGCGACCGTGGCGGTATAGGCGGCGATATCCTCCATCGAGTGACTGACGAGCAGGATCGCGGCGTTCGTCTCCTTCGCGTAGGCGAGTATGTCGAGCATTATGCGGCGGCGCGACATCGGATCGAGCCCCGCGGCGGGCTCGTCGAGCACCAGCGCCTCCGGCTCCATCGCGAGCACGCCCGCGAGCGCGGCGCGGCGCTTCTGACCGCCCGAAAGCTCGAAGGGCGACGCCTTCAGCTCGCGCGCGGTAAGTCCGGCGAACTCCGCCGCCTTCTCAACGCGGCGTTTTATTTCTTCATCGCCGCAGCCCATGTTGCGCGGGCCGAAGGCGATATCCTTCTCGACCGTTTCGTCGAAAAGCTGGTATTCGGGATACTGGAAAACGAGGCCGACGCGATGGCGCAGATTTCTGCGGTCGTAGCCCTTTGCGAAGATGTCCTCGCCGTCCGCCCTGACCGTGCCGGACGTCGGCTTCATAAGTCCGTTCAGGTGGCGGATAAGCGTGGATTTTCCGCTGCCGGTGTGGCCTATGACGCCCATGACGTCGCCGCTTTTCAGCGTGAAGGACACGCCGCTGACGGCGGTCTTTTCAAACGGACTGCCGGGCGAGTAGGTATGAGTCAGGTTTTCCGTGGAAATGGTTATCAATTCGGGTTATCCTTTCAAAAGGGCTTTTATCGCGGCTATACACTCGTCGGCTGTGAGCACTCCGGCGGGGAGGTCGAACCCTTCGCCGCGGAGCAGATCCGCGAGCTGCGACGGCTGCGGCGGTATCAGGCCGCTTTCCGCGAGCTTTTCGCGCTGCGAGAAGACCTCCCGCGGCGCGCCGTCGAGCAGTATCCCGCCTTCCTTCAGAACTATCACGCGGTCGGCGGAGACCGCTTCGCTCATGTGATGCGTCACGCAGACGACGGTCATGCCGCGCTCCTCGTTCAGCCGATGCGCTATCGCCGTTACCTCCCGCCTGCCGACGGGATCGAGCATCGAGGTCGCCTCGTCCATTATCAGACATTCCGGCTCCATGGCGAGCACACCGGCGATGGCGACGCGCTGCTTCTGCCCGCCGGAAAGGTTGGCGGGCGTATACTCGCGGTGATCGTACATCCCGACCGCGTTCAGCGCATCGTCTACTCTGCGGCGTATCTCCTCGCGCGGAAGCCCGAGGTTCTCCGGCGCGAACGCCACGTCGTCCTCGACGACGGTGGCGACGAGCTGGTTATCGGGGTTCTGGAAGACCATACCGGCGCGGCGGCGTATTTCAAACGTATTCGCCTCGTCGGAGGTATCCATGCCGGCGGTGAAGACCTTGCCCTCGGTGGGGATAAGGATGCAGTTGATGAGCTTCGCCAGCGTGGACTTGCCGCTGCCGTTATGGCCGAGGACCGCGACGAATTCGCCCTTCTCGATGGTCATATTTATATTTTTCAGCGCCGGCGTTTCGCTCTTGCCGTAGGTGAAGCCGGCGTTTTCAAAGCGTACAAACTCGTCCATTCGCTATTTCAAAAACTCCGTTATCGTGGTGTTGCCGCAGGGAAGCGCCCCGCCGCTGACTATCGGAAGCCCGATCTCGTCGCTGGCCGTGCGGCTGTTCGCGCCCTTGCCCGCGGTGAGGGAAAGTATCTGCCCGCCGACAGACGGCGCGAGCGCGGTGGTATACATATTCAGAATGAAGAAAACGGGATCGTCCGAGAGCAGCTTGGCGCACTCGGCGCAGAAGACGTAAAGGTCGTCCTCAAGCTTCCACACCTGCGAGCCGCTTCCCCTGCCGTAGGACGGGGGATCGCAGATTATCGCGTCGTAGGTCTTGCCGCGGCGCTGTTCGCGGCGGACGAAGGCGAGGCAGTCGTCCGCGATCCAGCGCACGGGCGCGTCCGCGAGGCCGGAGAGCGCGGCGTTTTCCTTCGCCATCGCGATCATGCCCTTCGACGCGTCGACGTGCGTGACCTGCGCGCCGGCGGCGAGGCAGGCGACGGTCGCTCCGCCTGTGTAGGCGAAGAGGTTGAGCACGCGCGCGCCGGGACGCTTTTTCAGCTTCGCCGCGGCGTAGTCCCAGTTGACCGCCTGCTCCGGAAAGATGCCCATATGCTTGAAGCCCATCGGCTTGATAACGAAGTTATAGCCGCCGTAGCTGATACGCGACTGCGCCGGAAGGCCTCTGTCCTCCCAGCGTCCGCCGCCCGTTTCGGAGCGGTGGTAGCGGCCGGCGAACTCGCGCCAGCGGCGGTCTTTTTTATCCGTCGTCCATATCACCTGCGGGTCGGGGCGCACGACGCAGAAGTCGCCCCAGCGCTCCAGGCGTTCGCCGTCCGAAGCGTCGAGCAGCTCGTAATCGCGCCAGCCGTTTGCAATCCTCATAGTTTCTCCTTAACGTCTCTTAAACGTCGAATTTGATCTGCGCGTCCTCCTTGACGGGGATGCCGAGGTATTCGTAAGCCGCCTTCGTCAGGCACCTGCCGCGCGGCGTGCGGTTGATGAAGCCGAGCTGCATAAGATACGGCTCGTAGACGTCCTCTATGCTCGCGGACTCCTCGCCCGTCGCGGCGGCGAGCGTTTCTACTCCGACGGGGCCGCCGCCGAAGGTGTTCGCTATCGCGCCGAGGATGCGGCGGTCGACGGTGTCGAGGCCGAGGGAGTCGATCTCCATCAGCTCCAGCGCCTTCGCGGTCGCCTCCGCGGTGATGACGCCGTCCGCCATGACCTCCGCGTAGTCGCGGACGCGCTTGAGCAGGCGGTTGGCGACGCGGGGCGTGCCGCGGCTGCATTTCGCGATCTGCATCGCGCCGTCCGGCGCGCAGTTGATGCCGAGGATGCCGGCGCTGCGCGTGACGATGTCCGCAAGCTCCCGCAGGGAGTACATTTCAAGCCGGAAAAGCACGCCGAAGCGGTCGCGCAGCGGGTTGGAGATCGAGCCGGGCTTGGTCGTCGCGCCTATCAGCGTGAAGCGCCGCAGGTCGAGACGTATCGAGCGCGCTGACGGGCCCTTGCCGATGATGATGTCGATGGCGAAATCCTCCATCGCGGGATAGAGCACCTCTTCGACCGCGGTGGAAAGGCGGTGTATCTCGTCGATGAAGAGCACGTCGCCTTCTCCGAGGTTGGTCAGCAGCGCCGCGAGGTCCGCCGGCTTCTCGATCGCCGGGCCGCTCGTGACGCGGATATTCGTATTCATCTCGTTGGCGATGACGCCGGCGAGGGTGGTTTTGCCGAGACCGGGAGGCCCGTAGAGCAGGCAGTGGTCGATCGGCTCGCCGCGCTTCTTCGCCGCTTCGATGAAGATGCGGAGGTTTTCCTTCACCTTCTCCTGCCCGACGTACTCGTCGAGCGTGCGCGGACGTAGAGTGTTCTCTATGTCTCTGTCGTATATATTTTCTTCGGGGGCGACGAAGCGGCCCTCGTCGAAATCTTCGTAATCCATCTGCATATCAACTTCTCCTTTCGGTTCAGCGCTTGCCGAGCGCCGCCGCGATCAGCTGCTCGACGGTCATATCACCGTCGAGGGAGGCGACCGCCGCCGCCGCTTCGCGCGGCTTCATACCGAGCGCCTCGAGCGCCTGCGCCGCTTCCGCCTTGTTGCCGCGCACCTGCGGAACGTCGCCGCCCACCAGCTCGGATATATCGCCGAGCTTGCCCTTCAGCTCGAGCACGATGCGCTGGGCGAGCTTCGGCCCGACGCCGTTAGCGAGCGTCAGCAGCTTGTAGTCCCCCGCCGACACCGCGGCCGCAAAGCGGTCGTGAGTAAGCTCCGAAAGTATCGCCAGCGCCGCCTTCGGCCCGACGCCGCTGACGGAGATCATGCTGCGGAAGCAGTCCAGCTCCTCCTGAGTCAAAAAGCCGTAAAGCTCGGCGGCGTCCTCGCGGACGACGTAGTGAGTGAGCAGCTTCACCTTTTCGCCGAGCGCGGGCAGACTGCGGTAGGTGTTGCTCGACACGCCGGCGTAGTAGCCTACGCCGCCGCAGTCGACGACCGCCCAGCCGGGGCCGGCGCTGTCAAGTATGCCTCTGAGATGATGATACATAGCGTTTCTCCGTTATCTTATATTTCTGCGGGCGGCGCCGCGGTTCATTTCGTAGACGTTCAGCGAGCCGGAGCAGTGCGCGTGGCATACCGCGACGGCGAGCGCGTCGGCGGCGTCGTCCGGACGCGGTATCTGCTTGAGATTCAGCAGCATACGGGTCATTTCCATTACCTGCTTTTTCTCCGCCTTGCCGTAGCCGACGATCGCTTGCTTGACCTCGGCGGGATTGTATTCGTAGACGCCGACCCCCGTCTTCTGCGCCGCGAGGAGCAGAACTCCCCTCGCCTCCGCGACGGGTATGCCGGTGGTGATGTTTTTGCTGAAATACAGCTCCTCCATCGAGATGGCGTCGGGGCGGTATTTCGCGAAAAGCGCGGAAGCGTCCGCGAAGATTTGCTCCAGCCGCTCGGGCACGGGAGTATGCGCCGGCGTGGTCAGCACGCCGTAGTCGAGCGTTCTGAAGCGCCCGCCCGCGTAGTCTATGACTCCGAAGCCGATGGTTGCGAGCCCCGGATCTATGCCGATGATGATCAATATCTTCTCCCCCGTACGAGCGCCGCGGCCGTTACCGCGAGCAGTATCGCGATCCCCGCGAGCATCCATATCCAGACCTTCAGTCCCAGAAACGTATTCATCAGGAAGGACGGGGCCTCGAATTTCGGGTTGTTGCCCTGATCGGAATACTCGCCTATCGCTGTCGCTTCGGTCCATTCGGAGTTCAGCTCCCTGCCTTCGGCGGCGTAGCTGAAGCGGACGCGGACGTTGCTGCGTTTGACCGAAGCGGCGGAGGCGAACTCCGGCTCCGCCGGAAGCGTGAAGCGCGCCTTGTCCGGCGCGGACTCCGCGGCGGGCGCGTCCAGCCATTCGCCCTCGTTGAGCGAGACCTGCGCGCGAAGGGCGACTCCCGCGCTGCCGTTTTCGCGGAGGAAGCGGTCGACGAGCTTCACCTGCACCGGCGGCTTCGCGGTCACGGAAAGCTCCGCGCCGTTCGCGCCGTCGAGCGGCTCGGCGGACACGACCGCGGGCAAGCGAAGCGTCTGCGGAAGCGTATCCTCCGTCACCTTCGTGGAGGCGGTCACCGCCGCCGACCACGGCGACGTGACGCTCTTCGTCACAAGGTCGTTTTTGTCTATCCATTCGAGCTCCACGCGGACGCGGAAGCGGAATTCGTGTTCCTCGTTCAGCAGAGTGCTGTTCTGCGGCAGCTCGGGATCGTAGTAGTAGACGTCGTCGGGGAGCTGCGAGCGCTCCTGCTCGCGCATCAGGTTGAGCACGGAAACGCTGTTTTTGCGCGTGACGGTCAGCTTTTTCCAGACGCGCTGCGCCTCGTTCCCCTCGTCGTCCGCGGAGGTGAAATAGAAGCTCGTCCAGTTGCCGCCGTCGATCGAGAACTGCACGTACAGCTTGCCCTCCATGGTCAGCGCGTTATAACGCGACGGCTCGGTGGACATAACTTCGATTATATCGTCCTGGAGCGTGAAGTAGACGAGCGTGCGGTACTGGTATTCCTCGGCGAGCAGATTTTCCGCGGCGACGCCGGTCGGGACGTTCAGCTTTTCCGGCACGGTCAGCGCGCATACGGGCGCTGCGAGCGCGAACGCAAGCGCCGCGGCGATCAGTATTGCAATCGGTTTTTTCATGCGTTCCACGCCCCTTTCCGACGGCCGTTTCCTTCGCCCGAAGGCGACAAAATACATTATCCCAAAATTATCCTACTATACAGAATATATTATAATACCAAACGGGCGATTTTGCAAGTGAAAGTTGACGCGGAAGCGAGTTTTCGCGCGTCCGCACTTGTTTTTTCGGATTATTTATGATAATATGTAAATAGTACACAAAACGTGTGATTATCTGCTCCGAAATCGTAATTTTTAAGGTTTTCTTGCAATAATCACAGCAAGGGAGTGAAACTCCGTGAGAAATATCGATACGCTTTATATCGTCGTGCCCTGCTATAACGAGGAGGCGGCGCTGCCGGAGACCTCGCGCGTGCTGCTCGGGCGCGTCGCGGAGCTCGCGGAAGCGGGGCGCGTTTCGGCCGAAAGCCGCGTGCTCTTCGTCGACGACGGCTCGAAGGACGGCACGTGGGAGTTCATCGCAGGGCTGAAGTCCGTCAGCCCCTACGCCGCGGGGCTGAAGCTCTCGCGCAACCGCGGGCACCAGAACGCCCTGCTCGCCGGACTGCTCGCCGCGAAGGACGACTGCGATATGACGATCTCCATCGACGCCGACCTGCAGGACGACGTCGCGGTCATAGACGGCTTCCTCGATAAGTATTACGAGGGCTTCGACGTCGTATACGGCGTGCGCTCGGATCGCAGCAGCGACTCCGCCTTCAAGCGCCGCACGGCGCGGCGCTATTATAAAACGCTGCAAAAAATGGGCGTTGAGATCGTGCCGGAGCACGCCGACTGCCGCCTGATGAGCCGCCGTGCGCTCGACGCGCTCGCGGAGTTCAAGGAGGTCAACCTCTTCCTGCGCGGGCTCGTGCCGCTGGTCGGCTTCCCCTCCGCGACGGTGGAGTACGCCAGACACGAGCGCAAGGCGGGCGAATCGAAATATCCGCTGAAAAAGATGCTCGCGCTGGCGTGGCAGGGCGTCACCTCGATGTCGGTGCGCCCGATACGGCTGATACTTACGCTCGGCGTGACGCTTCTCGCGCTCGGGCTCGCGGCGCTGATCGCCTTCTCGATAGTGACCGCCTGCGGACACCCCGAATGGCAGTGGACGATAATCCTCGCGGCGATCGCCGCCGCCTGCGGTCTGAACCTCACCGCCGTCGGCGTAGTCGGCGAATACGTCGGCAAGGTCTATCTCGAAACGAAGGCGAGACCGCGGTATATTGTTGAAGATTACTTCAAATAAGGCAGAACGAGATTGACATATAAAAAAAGAGCGCACGTCCGTGCGCTCTTTTTTATTCGGAAAAGCAGGTTTTATTCGATGATCAGCGTATTCCCGTTCGTTCCGACTCCGTCGGAGGGCGTCGCCGGGATCTGACCGCCGTTCAGCGTGCATCTCCTGAAAGCGACGGCCTGATTGCTGCCCCTGAGGTTGACCGTCTTGGCGGGCGTGCCGGTGAAGGCGCAATCCTCGAAGACAACGTTCATATCCGAGCCGTTCGTTCTGGCGAAGTACGCGATACTGCCGACGTCCAACACGCAGTCCTTCACGAGAGTTTCTCCGGCGCGGGCGCCGTTGATGAAGCCCTTGCCGTGGCCCGAATCGATGTTGCCCGTGCAGCCGATAAGCTGCAGGTCATACCAAACTCCGCTGATGCAGGCCGCATTATTAAAGGAACAGTTCTCGAAGATGACCGTTCCCGCAGCCCCGTTGCCGGAGGTGCCGACGTTGATATGCGTCTGATCGATGAAGGTGCAGTTCCTGAACACAACGTCGTGGGCGGCTTTAGCGAGTCTGACGATCACCGTGTCGACGTCGCCGCTCTGAAGGACGCCCTTGAATGTCAGACCATCGATGACGATTCTGCCGTTGCCCTGCCGCAGCGCGGAAAGACCGCTTTGCGCCCGGTTGCCTCCGTTGATCGTGAGCCCGCCTGTGAAGACGACGTCGCCTTCGCCCTTGAGCACTATGTCGTTGGCGTCGGCGGCGGCCATATTATTGATATAGCCGTTCGCGTGGTAATCCGCGGCGTTCGGATAGAGCTCGACGGATACCGGATCGCCGTAGGTGCCTTCGGCGAGCTTGATGACGGTCTCTTCGTTGGCGCGCTCGTTGCCGTTGAGCTCGGCGACGACAGCCGCAAGCTCCGCAGGCGTGGCGACGGAAATGGATCTGTCATAATCCGCCGCCGCGTCGTAGGTCTCGTCAAAGCTGTCCGCCTCGAAGCTGTACTGCGTCGCGGCAAGCTTGACGGAGAAGTCTGTGCCGATGGACAGCCCCTGATACTCGTTGCCGGCGGACTCGCGCATTTTGAGCGCGATAGTGAGGGTTTCGGAGCTCCTGAGTCCGTTGCCCTCCTTGCCGACCGGCACGAGCACGCCTTCGGCGGTGGCGGACATACCGGCAAGCGCCTCCGCGAGCGTGCCTATACGCTTGCTTTCGTCAAGATCGGCGCGGGACGCGATCTGCACGGCGGGATCGTAGTAATAAACGTCGATCACATCCGCAAGCGCGGATACTGTGCCGTTGGCGGCAATCTGCACCTTGTATTTAAGCGCAAGACTGCCATCGTTGGCGATAGCAATGTGACGGACCTCGGTGTAGCCGGGCTCCCAGAGACTATAATCGAAGATCGCTCCGGCGGACGCGTCGTTCCAGCTCGCTGCGGCGGGATCCTCCGTTCCGTTCGCCCATTTCATCGAGATCTTCAGATTGCCGGCTTTGATGATGTTGCCGGTGGACGTCACGCTGTCGGTAAACCACGCGAACGTGGTCCCCGCAAGCATTGTGAAGCACAGCGCCAGCACAAGCAGACTGCTTACCAGCGCACGCTTCGTTGAACGTGTTTTTTCCATTTCTTTTCCTCCTTGATAAAAAATAAAAAGGGGCCCGTGCCCCTCTTTTTTCTGAAAACAAAGAGGGGCCGAAAGCCCCTCTTTATCCGACATTTATATCTTTTTAGTATATTTCGCGCCCAAAAGAGTGCGGCTGAAGTTTTTATCTTATCAGCGGTTAGATTATATCACCAAAATCGCGCCGTGTCAATATCTTTTTTCTGATTTGCGTAAATTCTCCGCGATGTTTGCGTTTCGCGGCGCGAAACGCATTTTCTCTGCAACGTCGCGCCCGGAAAGAACAAAAAAGAACGTATACGACATGCGTATACGTTCCATTGTTTTCGCCTTACTCGGTAGCGAAGTTGGTGAAGTAGCCCTGGATCAGCACGATGGGGGTGCCTCTGTCGCCGCTTCCGCTGGTCAGGTCGCAAAGACTGCCGAGCAGGTCGGTCAGGCGGCGCGGAGTCGTGCCCTGCGACTGCATATTGCCGACGAGGCTCTTATCCTTCTCGCGGATGCGGGAGCGCATCGCCTCGGCGAGCGCCTCGCCCGTCAGTGAGGCGAACTCGTTATCCGCGAAGTACTTCATCTTCAGCTCGTTGGGCGTGCCCTCGAGACCGGCGGTGTAGGCGGGGGAAACGACCGGGTCGGCGAGCTCCCAGATGCCGCCGACTGGATCCTTGAAGCCGCCGTCGCCGTAGACCATGACTTCGATATGCTTGCCGGTCGCCTCGTAGAGCGCCGCGGCGAGCTTCTCGACGAAGGAACCGACGTCGCGCGGGAAGAGCTTGACCTTCTCCTCGGTCGCCTTGTTGCTGCCGAGCAGACCGTACTTCTCGTTGTAGCCGCTGCCGTCGACGGGCGCGGTCATGAGCTTATCCATCGCCCAGACGTTCGCGCCGGCTTCCTTCAGAATGCGCTCGGTGCGGCGGCGGGTGTGGATGTCGCAGTTGATGACGTTATTGGTATAGTTAAGGATGAAGCGCGGGTCGTTGGAGAAGATTATCTCCACGTTGTCGCCGAGCGTACGGTAGTATTCGATATAGTCGACGCCGGTGAACTTATGCACGGTGTCGTTGCCGAACTTCGCGCGGAACTGCTCGAGGGTGAAGCTGTCCTTGTAGGGATCGACTCCCGCGGCGTCGACCTGCTCCCAGGTCAGAAGCGGGTTGCCGACCTCGTCGGAGGGGTAGGAAAGCTGTACGATCAGCTTGCCCGCCGCGCGCGCGAAGGCGCGGAGCATTATCGCGAATCTGTTTCTGCTCAAAATCGGGAACACCAAGCCGATAACGCCGTCGCCGAGCTTGGCGCGGACGTCCGCGGCGATCTGGTCGCAGGTCGCGTAATTGCCCTGCGTTCTCGCGACGACCGCTTCGGTAACGCCCACGACGTCGCCGTCGTGAAGGGCGAAGCCCTCTTCGGCGGACGCCTTGATTATGCTCGACGTTACGCCGGCGATAAGGTCGTCGCCCTGCTGGAAAATAGGCGCGATTATTCCTCTTGAAGTTACTCCCGTATATCTCATCTTGTATCTTCCCTTCCGGCTTGCGCCGTAAAAATTACTCGTTTTCGCCCGCGGCTTCTTCGCCTTCGGGCAGCTTGGTGATGCGGACGCTCTGGATGCGGTGATCCTCGATCTTCAGCACCTCGAAGCGCAGGCCGTCGAACTCCACGACGGGCGTTTCGCCGTCGTCGGGGACGCGGTCGAGCCGGTCGATGAGCATTCCGCCGACGGTGGAATACTCTCCCTCGGGCAGCTCTACGCCGATGCTCTCGGAGACCTCCTCCAGATCGGACGCGCCGTCGATGACGAAGACGCTCTCGTCGACCTTGACGATCTCCTCGTCCTCGTTATCGTATTCATCCTGAATGCTGCCGACGATGGCTTCCAGAAGGTCCTCCATCGTGACGATGCCGGCTGTGCCGCCGTATTCGTCGAGCACGACCGCGATGTGCTGGCGGCGGCTCTGCAGCTCGCGCAGCACCTCGGAAACGGTGTTCGTATCCGGCACGAAGTAGACCGGACGCAGTATCGTTTTAATGTTGAAGTTTTTCGGCGCGTTCTTCGTGACGAACTTCAGCAGGTCCTTGACGTAAAGCACTCCGATTATATCGTCTATCGTATCATCGTAAACGGGGATGCGGGAATAGCCCTCTTTTATCGCGATATCGACCGCTTCGTCGATGCCGTCTTCAACGGAGATGGCTTCGATCTCGGTACGGTGGGTCATTATTTCGCTTACGCGGATGTCGTTGAGCTCAAAGACGTTGTCTATCATCTCTTTTTCCGACTGCTCGACGACGCCGGCTTCCTCGCCCTCCTCGACCATGATGCGTATCTCCTCCTCGGTCACTTCCTCGGAGTTGAGGTTCGGGTCGATGCCGCAGACGCGCAGCACGCCGTTGGTCGTCTTGGTAAGCAGCCAGACGAACGGGGCGAATATCTTTGATATCCCCGTCACGACGCCGGAAACCGCAAGCGCCAGCTTTTCCGATTTCTGCATCGCGATGCGCTTCGGCACCAGCTCGCCGAAGACGAGCATAAGAAATGAAAGCAGCAGAGTCAGCCCGATGAGCACCGCGACCTCGACCGCGCCTCTCGACGCGCTCGACGGCTCGCAGAACAGATTGCTGACCGGTGTCACGAAGCTTTTCGCCGCGCTTGCGCTCGCCATGAGTCCCGCGAAGGTCACGCCGACCTGGATCGTCGCGAGAAACTTCGCCGGATTGTCGATGAACTTCAGCAGCCGTTTCGCTTTTCTGCCGCCCTCCTCGGCCATCTTCCTGACCTTGCCTTCGCTGACGGAGATCACCGCGATCTCGGTCGCCGCGAAGAAGGCGTTGACGGCGATAAGCACTATCAATAAAAGTATCCTGAGCAATATGCCCGTTAAGTCTCCTCCGTCGGAGACCTGCGATGCGGCGTCAGCCGCTGATGTGCCGGCCAAAACCGGCATTATACTTCCACCATCCATATGGGTTACCTGTGTTTTCTCCTTTCAAATCAACGCGTCAAGCGCGGTTTGAGCGCGTAAAGCGCCCTCTAACAAACTATCATAATACAATATAACAGCGGTTTTGTCAAGTGAAAAATAAGACCGACAGCGGTCGATCCCGCTGCCGATCCCGGTTTTTCCGTTATTTTTTACAGCGAATAGAAACACAATCGCCCGTTCTCCGCGCAAACGACGGCGTGCTTACCGTCGTTTGAGACGGCGCAGCCGGCGGCAAATCCCGTCATTCCTTTCAATTCGTACCTGACGTTCAGCTCCGCGTCGCAGAGGAACGCCCTGCCGTCGTAGCCGACGCTGAGGACTGCCCCGCGCACGTCCGCTTCACATACCGCGGCGCCGTGAAGGGCGCGCACCGCGGTTATTTCGACCGGCTCGCTGAGCGCGTAGCGGCGGATCGCTCCGTCGCCGCCGGAGGTGTAGAGCGCGCCGCCGTAGTAATATATCCCGTTGATCGCGCTCAGGCAGTGGCTTGACGTATAATATCTGATATTCACGTAGAGATCCCAGAGCATCAGCTTGCCGGAGGCGTCGCCGCTGGCGAGCTTGCCGTCGTTTATGAAGTCAAGCGCGGTAACCGCGCAGTCGTGGCCGTTAAAGTAGGTGAAAAGCTTATGCGACTGCGTGTTGTAAACGCGCACGTAGCCGTCGTTGAAGCCGACGGCGAAGCGGTCGCCGACCGAATTTATATCCGCCGAGCGCGGCACCGATTCGGCGTTAATCACCGCGATCATATTGCCGCTTTCCGCGCCCCATATCCTTATCGTGCCGTCCCTCGCGCCGGTCACGCAGACGCCCGAGACCGCGAGCGCGCCGCAGGTTATGCTGTCGGTATGGCCGGAAAGCGTCTTATACGCGCCCGTCACGCAATCGATGACGTAGGCGTTTTTGCCGCCGCGGCAGAGGACGAGCAGAAGGTCGCCGCCGCGCGCGGGTATCAGCGACGTCGCGGTGCCGTCGAAACCGGAAACGACTCTGTATCTGTTTCCGCTTTCGGAATAGAACTCCACGCCGTCCGCAACGGCGATCGCGTAGCCGCCGTTCACCGCGGCCGCGCCGTGACACGCGCCGCCCGCGGAGGCGGTCGCCGTCGGGTCGAGAGGCGTTCCCCCTCCCGCGACGGAGAGCGTCTCGCCCCTGCGCTTGCGGAATTTCACGTAGTCGATATTCTCCGAATACGGCGGCGCGAAGCCCTCGATCGAGAGCGTCATCAGCGTGCCGCTGAAGGAGGCGCGCGCCGCGTCGGTCGTTACGTTGAAGACGGAGTACATAACGCCGTCAAAGTAGAAACGCACCTGCTCGGAATCCCATTCCACCGCGTATTCGTGCCAGTCGGTCAGCCCCGCTCCGACGCCGAGCTGCCCGTGCTTGACGGTGGTCGCGCCGTCGGTGAAGGAAACGCCGCAGCGCAGCGTTTCGTCGAAGGTCGAGGCGTCGAAGATATCGACGCGCGCCGCTTCGCCGGTCGCGGTCAGCGCGGTCATATACGCGCGGGCTCCCTGCTTCAGACGCGCTTTTATCTCTATCCTGCCGCCGTCGAAGACCCAGCTTCCGTCGGTCGTCAGGTCGTTGCCCTTGCGGGTCCACATCGCCGAGATGTATCCCGGCTCGAAGTTATCCACAAACACGCTCTGCCACGACGCCGACGGGTCGACCTCGTAGATGAACCACGCGTCGTCGTCCATCAGCTCCGCCTTTTCAAGCACGAGCTGGCCGTGGTACATATTCAGCACGCCGCCGTCGGAGAGAGAGGTTATGACGTACCTGCCGCTTTCCGCCTTTTTGACGTCCCAGCGGCGCCCGGAGACGAAGCCGGCGTCGCGCAGCATCGGATAACCGCCGACCTCGGCGAGCATCTTGCCGGAGGATTTCGAGATGATATAGTACCCGCCCTCCGCCGCCGGAGTCAGCAGGAACTCCTGCGAGTTCGAGTCGCGGCGCGGCTCGTGGTAGATCGTCACATCCGGAGTGACGACGGTGTTGAAGCCGTCCGAAGTGCGCGTCGTGCGCGCGTCGGTTATATCCGGCGCCACGCGGATCGCGTTGTCGTCAGCGCCGTAGACGATCTTATAGAAGCTGCCCGTTTTTATGCTCTTCGCGGCGGTCTCGGTGTAGCCCTCGCGCTCGACGTTGCACGCGACGGAATCGCGCAGCAGCTTCGACATACGCTCGTAGTACTGTTCGTCCGTCTCGCTCTGATCGCTGCCGGAATCGCTGCTCGATTCGGACACGTCGTCCTGCGAGAACTCCGACCAGCCGGGGTTGTAGCGGTGCTCACTGTAGCTTCTGGAATCGAATTGATACGGCGTTTTTTTGCCTACGATCATCAGCACGACGAGCAGCGCGACGATGACGGCGAGCGCGATTATGGGCAAGAAAAGAAGCTTCGAGCCCGCCCACGCGGGCCCGAAGCCGTGTGAAAACTTATTTTTGATGTTCTCAAAAATCCTCTTCATACCGTGATCAGCCGACGATGCCGGTCTTCTCGATGCTCTGCGTGAAGAAGCGCTGGAAGATGATATAGACTATCAGCGGAGGCGCTATCGTCAGCAGACAGCCCGCCTGCATGTAGGTTATGATCGAGTACGGGTCGAAGCTGACGCTCGCCTGGCTCATGCTGAGCAAACTGCGCAGGCCGGAAAGTCGCACCGAGACGGTGCCTATGTTCGAGAAGAACATTCCGGATACGTAGTAGTCGTTCCAGTACCAGACGAAAGAGAACAGGAAGACCGTGATGAACGCCGCCGAAGACAGCGGGATCATTATCTGGATGAACGTTCTGACAGGTCCGCAGCCGTCGATATACGCCGCGTCCTCCAGCTCCTTCGGGAGCCCGCGGAAGAACTGACGGAAGATGTATATCATTATGCCGGCGCGGATGCCGTTGGCGAAGATCGCGGGCAGATAGAGCGACCATCCGGTGTCGAGGATGTTCGTCGACCACAGTCTGCCGGTTATAAGCTGCACGATCTTGCCGATGCCGAAAAAGTCGAAGTATCTGAACTGGATGAACTGCGGGATTATCGTCGTCTGCGACGGGATAATGACCATCAGCAGCACCAGCACGAAGAGGAACTTCTTGCCCTTGAACTTGAATCTCGCGAAGCCGTAGCCGGTGATCGCGCAGGACGCGACCGCCAGCAGCGAGCTGAGGATACTGAAGAGCACCGTCTGTTTCAGCGCGTCCCAGTACTTCATCAGGTCGATCGTCATCTTGAAGTTGTCAAGCGTCAGCGTTTTAGGGATCCAGACGACCGAGGGGTCCATGACCTCTTCGGATACGCGGAAGCCCATCGAGACCATGTAGATGACCGGATAAATGATGATGAAGCTAAGGCCTATGAGCAGCAGCGTTCTGAATATCGCCCAGCCGATATGCGCGAGCTTGGCGCTCGCCTTCTTCGCCATATAGGGGTTCTTCTCATGCTTCTCGCGGATAAAGCTTTTCGCTCTGCCGGGGAAGCCGAATACTTTTTCTTTCAAATCCATATCAGCACCCCCTTAATCAACCGAATAGAAGACCATCCGGTCGATCACCACGTAAACGATGCCGATGACCAGCAGCGCGAGCAGCGAATAGATTATCGCAAGGACCGAGCCGTATTCGATTCTGCCGTTGTTCTTGACCTGATCGGTGATGTAGGTCATGGTGCTGCTGGAGTAGTCGGTGAAGGAGTCGACTATCGTATAGATCGACGCCAGCAGGATCATGGGTGAGATCATCGGGATCGTTATTTTCCAGAAGTCCTCCCAGCCGGTCGCGCCTTCTATCGAAGACGCTTCGTAGAGATCGGGCGATATCGTCTGCAGCGCCGCTATGAAGAGCAGTATCTGCACGCCCGACTTCCAGGCGAAGTTGAACATCTGGTTGGTGAAGTTTGAAATGAAGTTTACGATATCCGCGTTCAGATTCAGAGAATACAGGAAGTTGCTCAGTCCGAACGCCTGGACCATCGAGCCGCCCTTCGATCCGCTCAGAACAACGGTGGACATCGAGTCGCCCTGGATTATCGAAATGACGACGCCGCTGGTGACGATGACGGGCAGGAAGAATACCGCGCGGGCAAAGGTCCTGCCGCGGAAATTCTGATTCAGTATGACCGCTATGGTCAAGCTGAAAATGACGATGCCCGGAACCGAGTAGAACATACTCAGGAAGGAGGTCACCATGCTGCGCAGGAAGGACGGGTCGGTCTGGAACGCAAACTTTATCCACTTGAAGTTGTTCCAGCTCAGCGTGTAACCGCCGACCTGCTGATTGATATTGATATTGCAGAAGGCGAACTCAAAGACGCCTATCAGCGGACGGATGAAGAAGGTCAGCACGCCGATTATCCAGATGCCGATGAAGCCGTAGCCGTAAAGCCCCTTCTTGCGTTCGTAGGACATCTTGCGTCTGCGGCGCAGCGGGCTGCGCGAAGCGCCCTCCATTCCCGCGTAGGCGGGCTCGAGGACCTGTATGCGCTCCGTCTCCGCCTCCGCTTCGGCGGCGACTTCGGCGGCGGCAACGGTCTCCGCCGCAGCGGCTTCCGCGGCCTCGGCCTCGGCCTCGAAGGACTCGACGGCGGCTTCCGCTTCCGTCTCGACCGCTTCCGTCTCGACCGCTTCCGGCTCGGCGGCGGCCGCTTCGACGGCCTCTTCCGCTTCGGAAACGACGGCTTCGGCGTTCTCGGCCTCGCCGTTCACGCCGATCTCGTCACCGGGAATGAGTCTCTTTTTGAAAATCATAATACGCTTCCCTCCCCCGATACGATAACGTAACTGTCGGCGGGCACCGTGACACCCTGCTCTGTGACGAAGTCACGCTCCGTGTAGTTGAAAACGATCTTATTGCCGTTCTCGAAAGTGCTTTCACTGACGCCCTCCGCAATGTGCTTGTGGCCGCGCAGGACGTTGGATCCGAGCTTTTCGTAGACGCCGGTCAGCTCTCTGTACGCCGCGACTGCGCCGTCAAAGCCGTTCTCGTAGCTCGCGCCGTAGAGGAACTCGTACCAGGTATCCTTCAGCTCGTAGGGATCCTTGTAGATGAAGGTGTAGTAAAGCATGCTGCCGGTCTCCATCGTGCGCATCAGCGCATCGTGGATATCGCCCTCGAAGTTCAGCGCGGGCGAGGTGTAGACCAGACTGCCGCTGATTACCATCTGGTAGAAGGGTACGCTGTAATCCGTCAGGTCGTAGCCGGAGGATGTCGTCGGGACCTCGGCGGCATAGTCGACGTACTTCAACTGGTAATAGATCGGGAATCTGCTCATCACCGAGTTATTCTCGGTCGCTTTGGTGAACATATTCTCCTGATAGATGCTGTACGCCTCTCTGGAGATGAAGCCGGTACGCGAGAAATTGCTGTAGTGCGTCTGCTCGGTGTTCATGAAGACGCCGAAGTTCGTGCCGGTGTCGTTGGAGTTATCGAGGTATCGGGTTATCAGCTCCTCGAACTTCAGCGGCGTTATCGCGCTCGCGCCGCGGCTGTAAGCGCCGGCGTAGCCGGTGGCTACGGAGTAGGCGTAAAGCGCGACCGGACTGCCGCCCAAGCTCTTTGCGGTGTCGGAGTTCTTGGTCAGTCCGCTGCCGTTGCTGTTCAGGTTGATCGGGTTGTAGCTCAGATAGAGCTTGCCGTTCAGTCTGTCGTAAAGGTTGCGGAGCTTCTTGACCGAGCCGAGTCCGGACGGGATGCTGATATCGGTGATGAATTTGCTCTTCTTGATATCCGTCGTGTTGTATCCGGCGTATGTCGCGACAACGTTGTTTATGCCGACCTTGTCGAAGTCGTCGAGTATCTCGTTGATGTTGTCGACGCTGGTGAAGACCTTGAGTTTGTTGACCGGGATACCCGCGACGCTCTCCTTCTTGTACTGACCGCCGATGAAGTTCATGAATATCGGCAGCGTCTCGGCATCCTCTTCCTTCTCGTGAGCGACGAGGATAGCGTTGTCGGTCATATACTTGCGCACGGCGTCAGCCATTTCGACGTAGCCGGCGTCCTTCTCGAGCAGCAGGTAGTTGACCTCGGCGATGGAGAACTGCGCGCCTTTGGTGTAGTACTTCTCGACCTCGCGGGCCGTCCAGTCGCCGCGCTCGCCGATGGTAACGGTACCGTGGGTGTAGCGCTCGAAGTTCGGGTAGACCATGTTCTGCTCGTTCCTCTCGCCCGTCGGGTCCGAGGTGTAGGCGACGACGGTCGCCGCGGAATCGCCTTCGCTTATCACCGCAACGAACGAGGTGTCGTTGTTCTTGACGCCGAAGACGGGCAGCGCGGGAATGTAAACGCCGGAGGAACGGTAGTCGTAACGCAGCGCGGTATCCAGACCGTAAACGGGCACGGAGTACTTCGCGATGTTCTTATACTTGCCGTTGTTGAACTCGATTATCGCTCCGCTGCCGTCCGGAACGAGCATATAGCCCTCGTCCTGAACCGAGCCGGAGTTGAAGTACGGCAGGAGCACGATGTTGCTGATGACCAGCGGCTTGGTGCCGTCCTTCTTCGTCTTTTCCTTGATCTGATACTCGAGCGTGAACGCCTTGAAGCCCGTATCCGTCAGCTTGACGTAAAGCGGGACCGTGACGTCGTAAGACGAGGTCGTGAAGGTGTATTTGCATACGAATCCGTCGGGTATGCTCTGGATCTTAAAGCTGTCGAGGTTCTCGCCGGCGCGTTCGCTCGATGCGTGCCAATAGGAATTATACGGCTCGGCGGTCTGCGTCGCGTTGTCGTAGGTGGTGATGAGGAGCTGCGAATACATCTCCCATTTGAACTTGCCGCGCGCGCCCTGATCCTCGTATCTGTCCTGCGGGTTTGAGAACCATATCTGATCCCCGTCGCCCTTGACGATACAGAACTCGCCGCGGTTGCCGTAGCTCTTCGTGCCGTCTTCGTTCTCATACCTGCCGCCTTCGGCGCAGACGAAGAGCGTGTAATCGCCCTTGCGCGCCGCCGGCACCATGTATTCCGGCACTCCGACGGGAAGCGATACGCCCTCAAGCGGCGTGAACTCGGTCGCCTTTACATCCGCGGAAGCGGCCTTGGCAAGCGGTACTATGTCTCTGCGCCCGAGCACGGGAAGCACGAGGGAAGCGAAAAGCTGCCATAGGATCAAGAGGACGATCAGGATGATAAGCACGGGCTTGAGCCACTTTTTTGTTCTGCCCCACTTCGTTTCATCTTTTGTCAGCACGAGCGAAGCTTTGTCGAATTCGACTTCTTCGGTCTGCTCGGGCTGCTTTTTCTTTCCGAATTTCATATAACTGCTCCCCCTTCCCTTAAGATATCCTGTATGCTATCTCGTTGTAGACCGAGAGCAGGAAAACGTAGAACTGCTGAATCAAGCTGATCGACAGTGCGACAAGGACCGCGACGACAATCATGAATACAACGGTGAAGACTATCGTCAGCACCGAACCCGCCATTCTGAACTGGTGTACTCCCTTGACCATGTTCATCAGCAGCCAGACGCTCCAGAGGGTGCCGATGTAGGTGATGACGTTCAGCAGGGCGGTCTCGTCGTAGGTGATGAAGTTGCTGGCGATCGCCTTGATTATTATGGATACGCTGTAAGGCAGCAGTGAATAGCACGTGCCGTAGAATATCTTGCGCAAGCTGCCTTCGCCGTTGGTGAAGGTCGTTACCGCCCAGTTGGACGCGATGAACAACAGCGCAATGACGACCGTCTGCAGCAGGACCATTCCGATATTCAGGTCCTCCGGCTTGTTCGTGTTCAGAATAAATCCGGTGGACTGTCTCTCGATAACGCGGGAGATGAAGAAGAGGAAAAGTATTCCTATAGAATAATATATCTGTCTGTTGCGCCACTGGAATCGCAGATCCTCAAAGCCGTCGATCGGGTGACGGGCGATATAGAACGGACTGAATATGTCCTTATAGTCGTCCGGCTTGTGACGCAGGCGGTTGAACCAGCGCTTGAAACGTCCCGTCTGACTGAGCAGGACTATTACCACGACAAGTATGACGATGACCCATACGAAGTTTTTGCGGATCAGGTCGGCGCGGTAATATTTATACGCCTGCGAATAGGTCTCGCGGTCGAAGCCGAGCTTCAGATACTTGAGCGCCTCTTTGTAGTTCTCCTCCTCGTAATACGCCTTGCCTATGCCGGTGTATGCCATCTCGAAGTTGGAGTTGCGGAGGATGACCTCCTGCCAGATCTCCTTGGCTTCGGCGTATTTGCCTTCGTTGAAGAGCAGCGTCGCCTTGTGGATCATCTCGCCGTATTCGGTGGGAGACCACTTCGTGACGTAACCCTTCTGCATATCGAGGACGAGCATGCTTTCGTCCGGCAGCGATTCGATCGCTATCGGCTGGCTGGAAGTGCCGCTCTGGTCGCCGAGTCCGCTGAAGATGAAGAGCAGCTCGCCGTCCTGGTCGTACTGGAAGAGTCGGCCGCGGGTGTAGTCGATGACGTTGATGAAGCCGTTGTCGGAAATGTCGATATCCTTGAAGCGCGTCTCCTTGGAAACGCCGAGGTCCCAGGACATTTCAAGGTCGCCGAAAACGGCCTTGTTTCTGCCGACGCGGACCGTCTCGGTCTGCAGCACGTTATCGCCGACGGCGTTCAGCTTCTTGATCGCGTTCGCGCCGTTGTCGGAGATGGTGTAGATGAAGTTTTCGTTGTCGACGTCGAAACCGTTATACGCCGTGGGAACGTAGTTGGCGGTGTAGCTGGTCGCCTTTTTCGTCATGATCTTACGCCAGGCGCGCTCGACGAGCAGACCGGCGGTGACCGCGACCTTGTTCGCGCCGTAGAAGCCGACGAAGGTGCCGTCTTCACGGTAGACGATGGCGCCGTAGTAGAAGCCCTCGGAGAGAATGTAGATCTGGCCGAGCCCGTCCTTCAGGACCGCGGTGGGCTTCATCTTGATATCCTGGCGGAAGATGTCGCTGTCCGGCTTGGTGAACTCGGAGACGATCTTGCCTTCCTCGTCGATGCAGACGACCTTGTTGCCGACGGTTATCTCTTCTCTGCTGCCGTCGGCCTTGTATTCATACTGCGTTTCACTGTTCGTATCGGCGATGTAGATGTGCTTCTCGTCGGTGTCGACGAAGAAGCCGTTGGGATCGTGCAGGAAGTATTCGCTGCCGTCGGGAGAATAGAAGCGGTCGATGACCTTGATGAGATTGAAGTCGAAATCCGTTACGACTATTCTGCCCTTTCTGAAGCTGTTCGGGCCCTCGCCGGTGACCTGCTCATCCGTTCCGCTGTCGGAAACGACCTCGGTGACGGCGTCAGCGAATTCGCCGGACGCCTCCTCGGCAGCCGCGGCTTCGGCGACGTCGGAGCGGACGTAGCCGGAGTCGAGGATGTAAATGTGGTCGTTGCGGACGAATATGTCCTTCGGGTTGGTCAGACTGCCGACTCCGATATCGACGCCGCTGACCACCTTCGTCACCTGGTAGCCGTCCGGCGCGACGCGCGCGGTGCTGTAGGTGTCGTAGGTGTAGGTGTCGTACGCGACGGCCGCGGAAGCGGGCATCGCGGCGAGCGACATCGCGAACGCAAAAACGAGCGACAGCGTTATGAATCTGATGAAGTACTTACTGTTTCTCTTCATACGCCTTACTCCTTTATGCCCGAATACGCCATGGTCTCGATAACGTTCGACTGCGTCAGGATGAAGACGAGCAGCGGCGGGATTATCATAATGACCGAGGCGGCGGCCGCGGCGCCGGAACGCGCGATTCCGGACGCGGTTATCTGGGAGAGCACCGTCGGGAGCATCTTCCATGCTTCGTCGTAGATGTACGTTCCGCCCGAATTGTTCCAGAGGCCCTGGAAGGTGAAGATTATCAGCGTCAGCCACGCCGGCTTGACGGAGGGCATTACGATCCTCGTGAAGATCTTGAACGTCCCCGCGCCGTCGATAGTCGCCGATTCGATAATGGACGGATGTATCTGCTCCATGAACTGCTTCATAAGGAAGAGTCCGAAGGAGCCGCCGATGGCGGGTATGATGATCGCCAGCGGTGTATTGATCAGGTTCAGCTTATTCATCACTATGAACGACGGCATCGCGGTGACGGAGCCGGTGAAAAGCAGCGAATAAACTATGATGGTGAAGAATGTCTTGGAGCCCGGGAACTTGTACTTCGCGAGCACGAACGCGCCCATCGAGGCGACGATGACGTGAAGCAGAGTACCCGTGACGGAGACCATGACGCTGTTGGTGATGTATCTGGAAAGCGGTACCCACAGCGAGTTGGTCAGCTGACCGAGGACGATGAAGTTATCGATCGTCGGGTTTCTCGGGATCAGACGCGGCGGATAGCGGAACAGCTCTTCCGCGGGCTTGAACGCCTGCATCAGCGTGAAGACGAAGGGAAGCATAAAGAACGCGGCGAACGCCAGCAGCAGCACGAATATCGCGATATTGCCGGCGCGGCTTCTGGCGTGCCTGCCCGCGCGCTTCGCGCGGACGCGGCGGTTTCTCGCCTTTATCGCCTTTTTGCGCGCCTTCATTTCCTCTTTGGACATAAAGTCCTCTGCGGTGAGGATGCGCTTTTCGCCGTTAGCGTTCTGCCCGGCATCTTTCTTTTTCTTTGACATATTGCCGACGTCACCCCCTTACAGATATTTCTGGAGTACCTTACGCACTCCGACGTTGGCGAAGATCATCAGCACGAACAGCACGGTCGATATCGCACAGGCGTAGCCCATTTCGTATCGTCCGCTGACGTCGTAAATATGCGTCAGTATCGTCGCCGCCGAATAGTCTGTCGACGGGTTGCCCGCGAACGCCACGCAGATGTCGCCCGCCGCGAAGGAGGACGCGATCTGCATGACCGCGCCGAAGAGCAGCTGCGGCCCCATCGACGGGAGCGTGATGTGAAGCAGCTCCTGCCAGCGATTGCTTACGCCGTCGACCGCGCCCGCTTCATAAAGCGAGGTGTCGACGTTCTGGAAGCCGGCGACGAACGCGAGGAAGCCGGTGCCCAAACTCGCCCAGACCTGAACGACCATTATGATCGTCAGGTTGTACTGCGGGTCACTCAGCCACAATATCGGTTCGTCTATCAACCCCCAGCTCATCAGGATACCGTTGGCCCAGCCGTACATATCGCCGGAGAAGATCAAGCTCCAGATCATATACAGCGAGCCGCTTATGCTCGGGGCGTAGAACATCAGCGTCATAAGCGTGCGGAGCTTCGGGCCGAGCTCGTTGACGAACCACGCGAGCATAAGGCAGGCGAAGTAGCTGAGCGGGCCGGTGATGACCGCGAAGACGAGGGTGTTCTTTATCGCTTTCGGGAATATGGTATCCGAAAGCAGCAGGCGGATGTAGTTGTCGAAGCCGACGCCGCCCGGGCTCTGCACCATGTTGTAGTTGGTGAAGCTCAGGATTATCGCCGCCGCGACGGGAATTACGGTGAATATCGTGAAGATGATGAAGAAGGGGGCGAGCATAACGTACTTATCCCAGTTGCGCGCCACGAGAGTACCCTGCAGCTTTATGTATTCTTTCGGCTTCAGCTTGCGCTTGACGGGCATCTTTACTTCTGTCGTCATTTCTCATCCACCTCCAGTCCGAATTCCTTGCGTTTGGTAGTTATCTCCGCGTTTATCTCCTTGTTGTAGCTCAGGAGCATCTCTCTGGGGTTCTTGGCGTAGATAACGACGTTTCTGAACGCGAAGGTTATATTTCTCGAATAGTAGTAGTCGCCGATGACAACGGGATTGATGAACATGTTATCCCACTGTTCTTTCAGCACCTTCCACTCCTTTGCGCTCCAGGGAAGGCGCTCCGCGGCGGCTCTGTTGGCCGTGTCGTAACGGCCGGCCGCGCCGAGCAAGGTCTCGATGTCGAAGCCGTACTTTGCCTGCGCGTCCTCGCTGGTGAACCAGTCGATGTAGGCCCACGCGGCGTCCTCAACTCCGCGCTTGACCGCGCGCTGATAGATCAGAGCGCCCGCGCCGCCGCCGGAATCGATGTTGTTGATCGTGCCGTCCTCCATAACGGTGCCGGGGATCGTGGTCATCTGCCACAGGCCCTTCAGCTCGGGCGCCGCGTAGTTCAGCTGGTTGACGAAGGTGTAACCCGCGAAGCCCATCGGCATTTCGCCCGTTCTGAAACGTGTGTAGAGGTCGTAGCGCTGCGGCATACTGTATTGCGAGTAGAAGCCGGTCCACTGCTTGAACACCGCGAGGGCGGTGGTCGTGTCGAGGTTTGTCTTCTTCAGGTCGTCGCTGTAAAGACTCAAGCCGTTCTGCTTCAGAAGCGTCAGGAAGATACCGCTGTCGACGGCGCTGTCGCTGCCGTTCGGGATACCGACCTGCATGTTGTTGTTCTGCAGCACCGTCAGGACTTTGTAGAACTCGTCCCAGGTCTTCGGCGGCTCGAGCCCGAGCTCGTCGAAGATGTCGGTGCGGTAGAAGAGCATATTGAAGTTTTCGGTTATCGGGATCGAATAGTGGCCGGTGTGACCGGTCTTGTCGGTGAATCTGTACGGCTCGCCGGCGTACTTCGAGAAGCGCTTCATGACGTCCTCGTAGCTGCTGACGGTGTACGGCTCGCCGTTGACTCCGGTCAGCGTCCTCGCGCCGAACTGTGACATATCGACCAGCGCTTCACGGGCGGACAGGTTGACGACGTCGCCGCCGCCGACGAAGAGGACGACGTCAGGGCCGTCGTTGGCGATGTTCGCCTGGATCAGATTCTGCTGGACGAGACTGACCTTGACGCGAATGCCCGTCTTCGAGGTGAAGTCGGAGTCGCTCATTTCTTTTATCAGGTTCGCCTGGTCGCGTCCGAGGTTGACCCAGACGCGAAGGACATCCTCGCCCTCGGCGTTGGAGCCGACGGAGTTGTAGTCCTCGACGTAGGTGGCGAAATACGCCTTGATCTTGTAGCTGAGGTTTTTGAAGAAGCCCTTGTCCTCGACGAACTCGTCGACTCCCTTGGCGGTGGCGGTCAGGTAGTCGAGCTCCAGCGGCTGCTCCTTCAGCTTGACGGAGAGCGCCGCGAGGGCGGAAATGTTATCCTTGAACATCGAGAGGCGGACCGGTATGGTCTCGGGATCCTTCAGCAAGCTCTTGAGCTGGACGCTCATGTTCGTCAGCGAGGCGACCTCGGAGGAGGACGAACCGCCGCGGATCTCGATCAGGCGTTCTCTGATGTCTTCGCACTGCTCCTTCAGACGCGTGAAGGTCGGCAGCAGCGTCGGGATATCGGACTCGAGGTGATAGTCGCGGTAGGGGTCGGGGTCGAGGCCGGTGATCATGATGATCTTTCTGTATATGTAGTTGAACTCATAGACCATATCGTCCAGCTCGGCGATGATGGAGCCGGTCGGTCCGGTTATCGCTTCGATGCGGATCTCGTTCTTGCCGGCGTTCAGGTGGAACCAGTACGGCTCCTCATTGTTGTCTATCTCGCCGATGACAGTCTTCTGCCAGTAGTCCGAATACTCGAACGTGAGGCAGTCCGCTTCGGCGAACGGCACCTCGCCGTTGATATAGATGCGGCGGTAGGTCTTCAGTCCGCGGGCGACGTTTTGTCTGTAGCGGACGGCGATCTTGTACCAGCCGTCCTGCGGGACGGTGAAGGTGTATACGGCGTACTGTCCCTGCGACGCCCAGTTGCCGCCGCCCATCGTGTTGCGCTTGAGCAGTATCGGGTCGGCGGGCAGCGTATTCACGCTGGAACGGTCGTAGATCGGGTGGAGCGCCGGGTCGCAGGTGAAGGACGGCATTTCGCCCTGCACCAGCTCGAAATAGTTATTTTCGCTCGGGGAGGCGTTTTTGGAATACTCGGCGTAGGAGATGCGGTCCGGCTCGTTGTAAAGCGAGATGCCGGCGATCGCGAACTGCGCTCTCGCGCCGATGATCGTCAGCGTGTTTTCGCCGGCGTCGAAGCAGAACGTGAAGGGCGCGTCGTAAAGGCCTTCGTTATCGCGGGCGGGCCCTTTTATCCACGCCTTGTACGCGACCTGTGACGGGTTCAGGTCGTTTCCGCGGACATCCTGCTCTATCGTGTCGTTCTCGTTGTGCCAGAGGCGCGTCATATTGATACGCTCCGCCTGGGAGAAGGTCTTTTTGCCGTTGACGTAGAGCTCCAGCTCTATGTTGCGGGCTTCGTCGGACAGCGCGAAGTAATCGAACCAGATCGCGTAGCGGCCGGCCTGAGCGACGTTGAACTTAACGTCAAGGCGGCCCTCGGCGTTCTTCCATACGATTATGCTGCCTTCCCTTCCCTCAAAACTGTTGACAAGCTCGTAGTCTTCAGTAGTGAAGGCGGAGGCGTCGGCCTCCGGCGCGGTCTCGGCTTCAGCGGGCGCAGCGGTCTGCTCCGGCTGTTCCGGCTCGGCTTCGGCGGGCTGTTCGGCTTCCGGCTGTTCCGGCTCGGCTTCCGGCTGTTCCGGCTCGTCCTCAACGGGCACGAAATTCGTGTCCATCGAGAAGGCCGCAGCCGTCAGGTCGGCTTCTATCGGATCGGCGTAGACCATTTTGTAGTCCGGATTCGCCTTCAGATAGTCGTCGTAGGTCGTGCGGACGGTCCCGACCATACGCATATCGCCGCTCCCGTTTCCGGAAGCCGCGGGCGTACCGTCAGAGCCGCTCCCCGTGCCTGTCGACTCGGTCGGACTGCAGGCGCAGAGCGATACTATCATTGCCGCCAGCAGCAGCGCAGACAATATCCGCTTGAGGTTTGAGATCTTCAAAGTGTTTGCCTCCCGTCAGTTTGTGTTTGCTTTGCGTAAAACGCAAACGCTCCGCTTTCCCCGCCGGCGCTGCGGAGGGGCGCGGAATATTGTTTAATAAGTAAATACCCATATCAGAAGACGCGCGCTGGCTATTCTCCTAATATATACTATTAGTTAGATTATAGCGCACGATTTCCAAAATGGCAATAGAAAATGTTCAATAGTACTATAACTTTCGCGATATTTTCGACTTTTTATCACAATTTGAAGATAAAATCGCGGTTAAAATATGAATTTCGTTCATTTTTCTTACAAAAGGGTTTATTATGCGTTCGTAATATGTTATTATTATCTCAAAGAAAAAATACGGAGGTCATATATGAGAATACTCGTTTGCCGTCACGGCTACCCCGATTATGAAAACGATTCGCTTACCGAGCGCGGAGTCATGGAGGCGGAACTGCTTTCGCGCCGGCTCGCGCCGCTGAAGCCCACGGACATATACTGCTCGATCCTCGGCAGGGCGAAGCTGACCGCGAAGCCCACCGTCGAGAAGACGGGCGTTGAGCCGGTCATCTGCGACTGGCTGCAGGAATACCCGATCTCCGCCAACGTCTTCCCCGAACGCGACGGCGATATGAGCTGGCTCTGCCCCTGGGCGATCGGACACGAGGAGTGGTTCGACGACGAGAAGTCGATCAGCCCGACGAAGTGGCTCGAATGCGACCGCTGCATAGGCAAGAAGTTCCCGGAGCATCAGCAAAACATCATCACCCACCTCGACGAGATCTTCGCGGCTAAAGGGCTCGTGCGCGAGGGCAGCTTTTACCGCAAGACGCCCGAATACGAAGCGCACAAGGACGACGTCATCCTTATCTTCTGCCATTACGGAGCCGCGATGGGCATACTCGCCGCCCTGCTGCCGCTCTCCGCGGTCACCCTCTGGAACGGCTTCAACATCGACCCGACCGGCGTCACGGAGTTTATGCCGGACAAGGTCGACGGCGAGCGTTTCATCATGCGCTGCATCCGCCTCAACGACGTTTCGCACTTCTACGGCAGCGGCAACGAATACACCGGCGCTCCGCGCGAGGGCTGGTATCTGCCGCGCGAGGAAAGGGACGCGCCGAAGGTGTAAACTAACGCGGATTCCGCGTTAGCTTACACAATGATATCGCCGCCGACGCGGCGGTGATATATCCGCTGCGCGGATATTATCGACCAAACCGCGCCTTTCGGCGCAGTTTGAATGTACAGCCGCCTGCGGCGGCGAAAACAACCCCTCGGTCAGCTTCGCTGACAGCTCCCCTTGCACAGGGGAGCCTTTCACCGCAGATACGCGAGGTAATGTATGCCGCTGTTTATCGTTGAAAACGACATAACCCGAATGGAATGCGACGCGATAGTCAACGCCGCCAACAACTCCCTGCTCGGAGGCGGCGGAGTCGACGGCGCGATACACGCCGCCGCGGGTCCGGAGCTGCTCGCCGAATGCAGAACGCTCGGCGGCTGCGAAACGGGCGGCGCGAAGATCACGGGCGGCTATATGCTGCCCGCGAAGCTCGTCATACACACCGTCGGCCCCGTCTGGCGCGGAGGCGCGAACGGAGAGGAAGCACTGCTCCGCTCCTGCTACCGCCGCTCCCTCGCGCTCGCCGAAGAGAACGGCTGCGCGACCGTCGCCTTCCCGCTCATCTCCGCCGGCGCCTACGGCTACCCGAAGCGCGCGGCGTTCGAAGTCGCCGTCGACGAGATAAGCGCCTTCCTGCGCGGGAGCGAGATGACGGTCTATATAGTCGTCTATCGCCGCGAGGACGCGCTTTTTGACGAAGCGGTCACCGCGTCGGTGGCAGAGGCGCTGCGCGAAAGCGCGGAGCCGGAGCCGGTGAACGCCGCCGAGCCGCCGGAACGCGAAAGGCGGCGTTTCGGACTGCTCTCCAAGCGCTGCAAGCCCGCCGCTCCGCGCAGGCGCGAAACGGAGGAGTACCGCGATTCCGCCGCGCCGGAGGAGTGCTTCGCCATGCTCGCCGAGCCGTGCGGCTCCGCGGCTCCGGAGCTGGAGAATCAGCTCAGCAATCTTGACGAGAGCTTTTCGCAGTCCCTCCTTCGCCGCATAGACGAAAAGGGTATGACCGACGTGGAATGCTACAAGCGCGCGAACGTCGACCGCAAGCACTTCTCAAAGATACGCGGCGACGTCCGCTACCGCCCGAGCAAGCAGACCGCCGTCGCCTTCGCGATCGCGCTGCGCCTGACCCGCGCCGAGACGGACGACCTGCTGATGAAGGCGGGCTTCGCCCTCTCCCGCAGCAGCAAGTTCGACGTGATAGTCGCCTATTTCATCGCGCGCGGCGACTACGACGTCAACCGTGTCAACGAGGCGCTCTTCGCTTTCGACCAGCCGCTGCTCGGCTGCTGAAAATGTCGCCCGGCGGGCGACCTCTTCACCTCCGAAACGGTATAAAATAACAGCCGTAAGGTCAAGAAAACGACCGCACGGCTGTTTTTTCAAAACTATTTTTACGGAGGAAACGAAAATGAAAAAGAACGAACTTAAAAACAACGGGATCGGGAAGAACGAAAACCTCACCGAGCTGGTTTTCATCCTCGACCGCAGCGGCTCGATGTCCGGCCTTGAGACCGACGTCGTCGGCGGCTTCAACTCGCTGATCAAAAAGCAGAAGGAGCAGGAGGGCGAATGCCTCGTGACCACCGTGCTCTTCAGCAACGACAGCGAAACGCTGCACGACCGCGTTGCGCTTGAAAGCGTGCCGGAAATGCGCGCGGAGGACTTCGGGGTCGGCGGCTGCACCGCGCTCATCGACGCCATCGGCGGCGCGGTGGAGCACATCGCGGCGATCCACAAGTATGCGCGTCCGGAGGACGTGCCCGCGCACGTCGTCTTCGCGATCATGACCGACGGCATGGAGAACGCGAGCCGCCGCTTCTCCTCAAAGCAGGTAAAAAAGGAGATCGAAAAGCGCAGGGAGGATGGCTGGGAGTTCCTATTCATCGGCGCGAACATCGACGCCGTGGAGACCGCCGGCCATTTCGGCATCGCCGCCGAGAAGGCGGTCAACTACCACGCCGACAACCGCGGCACCGGATTGGCTTTCATGGCGGTCGGAAAGGCGATGCGCGCCGCCCGCAAGGGCAAGGTCTGCGAGGAGTGGAGAGCGGAGCTCGACGCGGATTACGAAGAGAGAAAGTAACTACCGACCACGCGGATCCGGAACGCCGGCGCAAAAAGGAAAACCGCACCCTGAAGGGCGCGCAAATTAGGGATAAGTCGGGTTTTGAACGGCTGTTTCCCGCCCATGCTTCACAAAAAACAGCGGCCATACATCAAGTATGACCGCTGTTTTGTTGTTTTGCCTGAACGATAAACATCTCGTTCAAAACTGCT